>JBGSIK010000115.1:0-4152 GCA_041742575.1 Candidatus Krumholzibacteriia bacterium | reverse complement strand
GCGCGGCGATCCTGGCCGCGTCGCTGTGCGGGCTGCCGGTGTACGAGTACTCCGCGCGCGAAGTGAAACAATCGGTGACCGGCAACGGGGCGGCGCACAAGAGCCAGGTGAGCTTCATGCTGACGAAGCTGCTGCACCTCGAGGCGGCGCCGGACGCTCCCGACGAGTCCGACGCGCTCGCGATCGCCGTGTGCCACGCGTTCAAGAACCGGGAATGGAGTGCAGTATGATCGCCCGTCTGCGCGGCCGTCTGGTCTCGGCCCATCCGGTGTGCATCGTGGAAGTCGGAGGTGTGGGATTCGAGGTGTCGATTCCGGAGAGAGACCGGGAGACGCTGGGCCCCGCCGATGGAGAAGTCCAATTCCACACCTACCTCTACGTGCGGGAAGACCGCCTGGTGCTCTTTGGATTCCGCGACAAGCTCGATCGTGAGTTGTTCCTGCGCTTGATGGACGTCAGTGGTATCGGCCCCAAGCTCGCGCTGGGGGTGCTTGCGCATTATCCGGCCGCGCGCATCGTGGCGGCGATCAAGGGCAAGGACACGGAGTTCCTGCGCACGCTGCCGGGATTGGGCAAGAAAACGTCTGAAAGGATCGCGATGGAACTGGCCGATAAACTCGGAGACCTGGAGACCGCCCCGGCGCCGTCCGCCGTTCCCGCTCCCTCGGAGGTGAGGGAGGAAGTCTTGCTGGCGCTCACGTCCCTGGGAATGAGCCGCCATGCGGCCGACGCGGTGTTGGAGAAGATCGATTGGCGCGGCGGTTCGGCGAGCGTGGAAGAAGCGGTGAGGGAAGCCCTGAGATACGCGGGAAAGGTGTGAGCCGCCGGCCCGGCGGTTCGAGACATGAGCAAAGATCGCATCACCAACCCGGTGCCGTCGTTGGATGACGTGAAGAGCGACGCCATCCTGCGTCCGCGGAAGCTCGACGAGTTCGTCGGCCAGGAGGAACTCAAGAGCAACTTGCGCGTGTTCGTCCAGGCCGCGAAGCAGCGGGGCGAGCCTCTCGATCACGTTCTCCTCTACGGCCCGCCGGGATTGGGCAAGACCACGCTGGCGCACATCATCGCCAATGAGCTCGAAGTCCCGATCAAGGTGACGTCGGGCCCGGTCTTTCAGAACGCGGCCGAGCTCCTCGGGGTCTTGAGCCACATCGAAACCAACCAGACCGTTTTCATCGACGAGATCCACCGGTTGCCGCGGGTGCTGGAAGAGCATCTCTACCAGGCGATGGACTCGCTCAAGTGCGAGCTCGTGGTCGACAAGGGGCCGAACGCAAGGCACTACACACTGAACCTGGAACCGTTCACGCTGGTGGGCGCGACCACGCGCGCGGGCATGATCACCGCGCCGCTCCGGGAGCGGTTCGGGGTCGTGTTCCGTCTGGACTACTACGCGCCCGCCGAACTCCGCATCATCGTCGAGCGCTCGGCGCGGATACTCGGGATCGACATCACCCCGGACGGCGCGGAGGAGATCGCTCGCCGATCGCGGGGTACACCGCGAATTGCCAACCGGCTGCTGAAGCGCACGCGCGACTTCGCTCAGGTCAAGGGAAAGAACGTCATCGATCGCGAAGCCTCCGACTACGCGCTCGAGCGCTTGCGCGTCGACGCGCGGGGCCTGGACGAGATGGACCGGCGTATCTTGAAGCTCATCGTGGAACAGTTCGGCGGCGGGCCGGTCGGCATCAACTCGCTCGCGGTGGCGGTCAGCGAGGAGACGGAAACCATCGAAGACGTGTATGAACCATTCCTCATCCAGGAGGGATTCCTCCAACGCACCTCGCGCGGCCGCGTGGCCACGCAACTCGCCCTCACCCATCTCGGCCTCACCGGATCCGGCCGGGACGACGGGCAACGGTTGTTCTGACCCCATCGCCGCGAGTCCACACGAATTCCGAGAACCTTTGTTTCCCGCTACATGCCGAACTCCCCTGAGGTCCAGAATCCCTGCAAGTACATGACCTCACTGCTCCTGCGGTCCATCAAGGATCCCTGTGCATTCTTCGGGTCAGTCGACCTGTTGTCCGCGAGAGCTGGAGATATATGGATTGCCCGTGATGCCCGCGGCAGTCCAGAGTTCTTGAACGATAACGCGCGCGTCCTTCATCACCGTCTCCACGTGGCCAAGATCGCATGATTTCTCCCACGCAGCTGCGGGCAGCTTACGATGCTGGATATGCTCCGGCTCGACCTCGATTTCCTCAGTCGCTTCGAAGTTTTTGGGGTGCACCAATTCGTTGCGGAACGTAAAGACTTCCGTGAATGTCTTATACGGACGTTTATCCATTTTGATACTCAGGTCGAGCTTTTCCGCGATTAGCTTGAGTTTCCCCACCGGGGCGAGTTTTCGTTCGAGACCTGCGCTTTCCCAACACGGGAAAAGCTTGCTGCCGAGGAAGTTCAGAAATCCTTCCAATGCAAACGCCCATGCCAGGATCGCAGTCAGACAGTTGAGAGACCGGGCGTCCTCACCCGCCCGAGCCTGCTGAGTCGCGTAAAGAGCCAAGTTAGCCAACGTTTTGTAAGCGTTGTCGCTCCTCGTGAACTTCATTTTGATTTTTCTACCGCTTCTCATCCTGCCTCCCCAGACTTCACGGTTCAACGTGACTTGGACATCAATTGTCTCCCGGCGCATTTCTCGTCCGCGCCATTGCCACGCTTTTGCTCGGGGCGTAGATTGTTCATCGTTTCGTGCTAGGCACAGATCTTCCTTGCACCTCGACGTAGATAGAATCACACGCCACCAATGTAGTATCGACGGGGCACCGGGTGAATCCGATTACATAGCCGCTAAGCTGAGTTTCGACTACGGTTTCTTCACTAGTCGTCCATCCGGTTGAAGTGCCTTGCGGCGAAGAAAGATATTCATCAAAACGGTACTCTTCAGTCCGGTGTCCGAAGGTGCAAATACCCTGACCCGGGAAGTAGTATGTCCGCTGCCATCCGACGTGCGATGATTCATATCCACACAGATTCACCTCGTGCATCTCGTGAATTGCTGGCACGAGCACATAGGCAAACTGACTCCACTCGGAGACGACTGTTTGCACGTCGCGGCAACGGGCTTGGGCAAACATTTTCCCCGTAGTTTCCATCCCGGGCGATGTGTATGTCCGAGCGTCAGCGCTGGGTCCGCCGGAGGTGTCGGCGAGCTGCCAGTCAGTGTATTGCGTGCCCCAATGGAAGGAGCCGTAACGCAACCGCGCTTCCACTTGATGACCGAGCGAGCATCGCCAGTCGTAGTGGGTAGTCGTGACTGGATAATGTCCGCGCCCGTCGGCGAAGACGGTATCCGGCCCCTCGAGAATGGGAGGATTAAGATAGTGGAGGTTGATGGGGGTAGGTGAACAAGTCGGACACTCGTCACTGCACCCGGCCAGTACCAGGATAACTGGCAAGTATAATAGTCGTTTCACGCTTTTCCTCTCTTGTTAGCTTCGTACTCGCGCCTGTCGTTCCTCTGCGACCCTAGCACCGCAGGACCACAACCCCAGGCGGAGGTCGACAATCGCGAGATCGTCGAAAAAGGTCAAGAGACGAAACGCCAATGGCACGCGTTGTGAGTCCTCTTGTCTGGTAACGCCTGATTTCCGCGAGATACTCGATGCGGCGCCAAACCTGTTCAAGGTGTGCCCTCAAAAACATGTCTCTCGTGCAACGGATCCCAGTCACCCTCGATTGGCGGCCAAAAGCGGGGGCTTCAGGGAGCCGGGGACGATTCATACGGTATGGGACGGCCCATTTCAATACGGCTGTCAACAGCGCGGGACATATCGCCTCTTTCGCTCTTGACTATAAGCCGGCACATAACATCAACGCAAGAGGGCGCGACGAGATGCTGGCGTAGCCCCGCAAACCTTGCCCTACTCGTTGGTTCTCCACTTTGGCTGTGCCCTCTGTTGTTCTGCGAAAGACTAACTGGTAATATGAGATACAACGCAATTCACCGTAGCCAACCTTGATTTCCGGTTTTCCCGTTATCCGTTGGAATTGTAATTGGATGTTATCTAGATTGTTTTAATCGACATGCGGCTGGAAGATTTCGATTACGAACTCCCCGAGTCTAGCATCGCGCAGCAGGCCTTGCCCGACCGCGCGGCGAGCCGGCTCATGGTGGTGGATCGCAAAGCCCACGGGGACGAACGTGAG
>JBGSIK010000114.1:0-4948 GCA_041742575.1 Candidatus Krumholzibacteriia bacterium | reverse complement strand
TTCCTGGACGAGCTTCCCGAATTCCAGCGCCATGTGCTGGAAACGCTGCGGGAGCCGCTCGAGGAGCGGCGCATCACCATCTCGCGCGCGAAGACAGCGGTGACGTTTCCCGCGCGCTTTCAACTCGTAGCGGCGATGAACCCGTGTCCCTGCGGCTACCTGGGCTCGAGCGACTACCAGTGCCGGTGCGGCCCGCTCCAGATCGAGAGGTATCTCTCGAAAATCTCGGGGCCGCTTCTCGATCGCATCTCGATATACGTTGGCGTGCGGCCCGTGGACGTGGAGTGCCTCCGCGGGGACGCCGAGGGAGCGTCGAGCGCGTCGATGCGCGCAGAGGTCACACGCGCACGCGAGATCCAGCGCCGGAGATTCGAGGAGGAGGCGCCCTCTTCGCGCGTGGGGTGTTTGGGAGATACGGCGTGGGCCGTGAATGCGGGGATCCCGGAGGCGCGGTTTCGCGTGCACTGCCCCATGGAGGCGGAGGCGGAAGAATTGCTGTACGCGGCGCAGAAGCGGCTCCGCGTAAGCGCGCGCGGCCGGAGCCACATCGTGCGCGTGGCGCGCACGATCGCGGATTTGGAAGGTGCGGAGGTGATTGCATCGCACCACGTGGCGGAGGCGGTGCAGTACCGCGTGCGCGACGTGCCGCGGTAGCGGGAATGTTAGTAGAGCGCCGGGCAGATGCCGACGCTGATTGGACGGCCAAACGCCAGTTGTCCTCCGTCGCCGTGGCGGCTGTTCACTTGCAGAGTGTCTGGGTCGAGGCTCGGTGGTCTGTTCCCGGAAAGAATTGCCCAGTCCCTGAGCAGTGATTGCCGTTCGCGTGATGAGGTGTGCTTGGTCTACAACGGCGGCCCCCATTCTCTGAATGGGGGCCGTTCTACATCATGGACTTGGTGTGTTTAGAGCGAGCTTTCGAATCAGCCGTCCGACGAAGAGCGAAGGATT
Source organism: Candidatus Krumholzibacteriia bacterium (assembly GCA_041742575.1). Classification (GTDB taxonomy): domain Bacteria; phylum Krumholzibacteriota; class Krumholzibacteriia; order WVZY01; family JAKEHA01; genus JBGSIK01. The sequence goes on along the minus strand of JBGSIK010000114.1, from coordinate 4,000 downwards.
TCCTTGATAGCGGCTGCAGTTTCTTCCGGCGGATTAAGTGTCAGACATCGCTTGAAGGCTTCACGCGCCGCGTCGCCTTGGCCCAGGGCTATGTACGCCTGACCGAGAAGAAAGGGGTAATTTGGTTCCCGGGGCGAAAAGCGTTCGCCCTCCAAACAAACGTCGATCAGCTCCTCGTACCTTCCGGAGAAATAGAGCATCTGAGCGAGGAACTGCCGCGTTTCGCCGTCCTCGGGGCGGGTTCGGAGACTCCTGCCCAACCACGTTATACCGTTCTCTCGATCCCCAAGAGAGTAGTAACGGAGTCCGATCTTGAACGAGTACCTGGGATTGGGCGAGTATTCCATGGCCCGCTCCAACGCCTCAATCTCTCCGGGAATGTTTCCTCGCTCATGGTGGTAGAGAGACAGATTCTCGTATGCATAAGCCGCGTTCGTGGTGTCGTAGCGCAATACACTATTGTACCTGGTCACGGACATTGATTCGTTGGCGTTCACGGCGATCCACGCACATGTCAGTACCGTACTGGCGACCAGGGCGGGGAACACCCCGGCTTTCATGAAACCTTCCCAACGACGCGGCGTCACGCGTTTGGCTGCGACATGAGCGACCGCCGCGATCGGTACCGCGCATATGGCAAACAGGTCCCAGTCACGTGCCATGCCCAACGCGGGTGGGAAAAGCGTGAGAAACAAGATCGGTGGTACGGCGAGTACCACTGTAAAGAGCGTCTCCGGTTGTATCGTGCCGGCAAGGCGGGCCCATCCGCCCCTCCCTGATGGGCCAGCACTCCGCCACGACAACCATAACAACGCGAGAATGAGCGGTGTTGCCGGGGCGAGAAGCAACAATTCATTCAGTACGTCAACAATACGGACAACTGACAGCACGGAATCCGAGAAGGCCGGTACCGGCAGGGGCAGTTGGAACTGCGAGAGGTGACCAATTCCGCGGAATACCAGACTTCCCGCTACAGAGAAGACGGCAGCGACTCCTGCTGCAACCGTGAGCCTCCGTCCGCTGCCGACCAACCGGAATGCCAATAGAAACAGTAGCGCGGGAGCCAGCAGCAGCATTTGAAGGTGGGCCACGATACCGATCGCGAAGCAGACGACCGGCCACCACAGAGACGACCGCCCACTCAGGGCGCGAAAGCCGCCAACGCAGAACGCCGCCGCCAGAAGAATCACAAGCGCGTATACCTCGACATACCCAAAAAACAGCTCGACGACTCCGGACGTCAGGATCACGCCCGCGACGACCACTCGTCCGGGAACAGGCATGCGGCTTCGACGCAGGTAAATCAGGGGTATGTAGAGAAACGCCACACCGATAAGTGCCACAGTCGCCCTGATGCCGTCGAGGTAGTCGATGCCGGCTCGTTGGGCAACCCAGGCTATGACGGTGTAAAGCGCAAACGTCCCCGGATAAACGCGCTCCACGCTAGGAACCTGGCGGAGGTAGTATCCAAGCGGTTTGTTTTCGCCCACCACTCGTAAGCTATTCGCGATATGAGTTCCGTCTCCCAGGAGCAGCGTCGAGGACGACAGACCCAAAAACACTGCCAGCGCCGCGATGGCCCCGAGTATCAAGAACAATCTGGTTGTCGATGGATATCGGGAGGCCCACCGTGTTGCCCGAGCCGATAGCTCAGACAACAATCGACCGGTTATCGGGAGCATCCCGACGGCCATCAGGAGCAGGGCGACCAAGCGTCCCCAAGGGGGCAAGAATGCCAGATGGTTGATTCCCCACAAACGATGTTCGGGGAAAAACGCGGAACCGGCGCCGAGCGCGACGATGACGGCACCCGGCGCGTAATTCAGAAAGGAAGACGAACGCATGCGCGCTGTTGCCTCGACAATCGGGGATCAAGACGGCTCATGCTGACCTCGTCCCGTGTGGCGGGACCCGCACGATTTCCGTGATCGACCAAGGATATCACAACCGGGGAATTTGTGTGGCGCGTTGTCGTTCCAGGTCGGGTCCGGCCAGGTGCAGCGGCAGGGGGTGTGTGCTGGTGGAGGGTGGCGCTCCAGTCCGATCCTGACAACCAGTCATTAATCGATTATGATTGGAGAGCATGAGCAAGAGTCCATCTGCAATCGCAACAGGCCGGGCAATTGTCCTCGTCGTGATCTGCGCGACTGGCTGCACCTCCTGCGACCAACACGTAGTCATCAGATCGATCCCGGGGACGGAACAGGTGGCTATTGAAACCTTCAACATCACGATATCGCCCGATGAGCAATGGCTGACCTTTGTCGAGTGGAAGTTTCCCCGGAAAACAATCCGCAAGCAGTTACCGCCCGATGAGTATGACACCAGAGTCACTTCACTGAATCTGCAAACTGGTGCGCGGACCCGACACGTAATCGAATCGCTTTCGCCGACAGCTCTCGGTTACTCGCCGGACGACAGGCATTGGAAGTATGGCGCGGGATTTAGCTTCATAAAGGAGCGTTTCCGACCGCCGGGGTGGAGAGGAGAGCAGTTCTATTTTCAGCGCTATTACGACGATACGTATGTGGCGATCAATCCGTTGAAGCCTGACGTCGAGATCGCCGCCGAGCCATACTCTCCGGGCACGTGCAGCGACTGCCCGCCGGCGACATCAGTGCAGCTTCGTGATCGCTCGTGGGACCTGCTGTCTAACGATGTTAGCGCCGTGTTTCGGGAAGACGCTGTGCGTACCGTGTACTACCGGGGTGAAGGACCGTATCGAACCCTTATGATTCTTAGGCTACGAGCAGTCGGTGAGGAAGAGGTCATCGTAAAGCGTGAGGAGAGGAAAGGAACGATGATAATCATCGCTGGTCTGCGTGTGTCGCCAGACGAGCGATACTTGGCCTACACCGTGCATTCGAAGAAGCTGGCGTTCCTGGCTGGCCCAAGTGAAGAGACCTTCATAATGGACCTCCAATCCCGCAAAGAGAAGAGGGTCGCGCGGCATTCCTACACGGGTAACCTCATCTGGAGCCCCGACGGAGAGCGGCTGTACTTCGCGGGTGGGGAGTACGCCAGCGACTGCGCGGTCCGCGTCGTTGACGTCGCGGCCACGTTCTCGCGGTAGGGCCTGACGCGCGTGCGAGCGACCGTCAACGGGGGCGCCCCATCGATTTCCGTTTGCGCGCGCGCGTGAAGCCTATTACTTTGCATCAACCGAAAGACGAAGAATCCGACCTTCCGCTCCTTTAACCTCAGGGAGACCGGCTTGAAAACGATTCTGACTGCCGTTTGTATTGCGCTCTCGTGCGCCGCCCCGGCGGCGTCGCAGATCGTGCTCGAGGACGCGTTCCCCAATCTCACCTTTTTGAATCCCGTCGACATCCAGTGCGCGCGTGACGGGTCGAACCGGCTCTTCGTCGTGGAAAAGCGCGGTGTCATCTCGGTCATGCCGAACAACCCTGGTGCCACGCAGAAAAAAACATTTCTCGATATTGAGACTCGCGTGGACGACGCGGGGAGCGAGGAAGGCCTGCTCGGCCTCGCCTTCCACCCGGCGTTTCCGGACAGCCCTTACTTCTATGTCAACTACACGGCCACGAGCCCCGACCGGAGCGTGATCTCGCGTTTCGAGGTGAGCGGAGCCGATCCCGACTCGGCCGACACGGCAAGCGAGTTCGTGATCCTGGAAGTGGGCCAGCCGTTCGCGAATCACAACGGCGGCCAGCTCGCATTTGGTCCGGACGGTTTTCTCTACATCGGCTTCGGAGACGGGGGAAGCGGTGGAGATCCTTTGGAGAACGCGCAGAATCTCGCCGTCCTCCTCGGCAAGATGCTCCGTATCGACGTCGATTCTCCGTCGGGCGCGCTCAACTACAGCATCCCGCCCGACAACCCGTACGTCGGCAACCCGTCGGGTTATCGGGAAGAGATTTACGCCTCGGGCCTACGGAACCCGTGGCGCTACAGCTTCGATTTCCTCACCGGGCAGCTCTGGCTTGGCGATGTCGGTCAGGGGAACTGGGAAGAGATCGATATCGTCGAAAAGGGCGGG
>JBGSIK010000113.1:0-3321 GCA_041742575.1 Candidatus Krumholzibacteriia bacterium | reverse complement strand
GCCCCAGCCGTTCCATCACGTAGGCCTCCACGCGCGGGTCCAGGTGCGCGTACGTCCCCACCGCGCCGGACACCTTGCCGCAGGAGACCAGCTGTACGCCCCTTTCCAGCGCGGCCCGGCGACGGCCGAGCTCGTCGTACCACATGAGCAGCTTGAGCCCGAACGTTGTGGGCTCGGCGTGGACCCCGTGCGTGCGCCCGATCATGATGGTGCGCTTGTGCTCGATTGCACGCCGCTTGACGGCCTCGCGGAGCAAGTCCAGGCGTTCGAGCAACAGCATCCCCGCTTCCCTGAGCTGGACGGAGAGCGTTGTGTCGAGGAGGTCGGAGCTGGTGAGGCCGAGGTGAACGTAGCGGGAGTCGTTCCCCACGTGCTCGGCCACATTGCTCAGGAATGCAACCACGTCGTGGTCGGTGGTCTGTTCGATTTCATGGACCCTCTCGACCTCGAAGGCGGCGTTCTTGCGGATCCGCTCCACCGCGTCTCGCGGCACCTCACCGAGATCGGCGAGAGCCTCGCACACGAGGATCTCGAACTCGAGCCACTTGCGGAACTTGTTCTCTTCCGACCAGATCGCGCCCATCTCGGGCAACGTGTATCTGTCGATCATGGCGCGGCTCCTGTCGCAACACGTGCAAACGAAGTGAGGCGACCGGTCGAAGGCCGGCCGGAATCCCCGGAACGGCGATAGAGTATTACAAACGGGACCGGAACGGAAAGACGAATCAGATATTTTGGGGGCGTTCCTCGAGGATGAGTTTCGCTTGCGTCGTTTTTCCCTTGCGGTTGATCTCGATATCCAGCTCTTCTCCCACCTTGGCGGGATAGACGATGCGGTTGACGTGGTCGATGTCCCGGATGCGAATCCCGTTGATCGACACCAAGAGGTCGCCCGCCCGAATGCCGGCCCGGTACGCCGGGCCATCCTCCCGGATCTCCTGAACGAGAACCCCCTGTGCATCCCGGAGGTCGAGGCTCGCCGCCAACTCCGGCGTGAGGTCGATCCCGGTCATACCCATGTAGACCGGCCGCACGCGGCCGTGCGTGAGGATCTCGTCCACCACCCATTTCCCGCGATTGATCGGTATGGCAAAACCGATCCCCTCGCTGCCGCCGCTGCGCGAGAAAATGGCGGTGTTGATACCGACCACCTCTCCGCTGGAGTTGACCAGCGGGCCGCCGCTATTGCCCGGATTAATGGCCGCGTCCGTCTGAATCAGGTCCTGGAGGATGCGCTGGTTGCTCGCTTCCGGTTTGACGTCCCGGTTGAACGCGCTCACCACACCGACGGTCACCGTCGGATGCGTGTCCTCCAGGAGATGCCCGAACGGGCTCCCGATGGCGATCGCCCATTCACCGACGAGAAGGTTGTCGGAGTCTCCCAGTCTGGCGTAGGGAAGATCCGTGGATTCGACTTTGAGCAGGGCAAGATCGTACGTCTCGGCGCTGCCCACCAGTCTCGCCCGCATGGTCTCCCCCCTCGACAACGTCACCCAGATGTCCTCCGCCAGATGGATCACGTGCTCGTTGGTGAGGACGTATCCGTCCGGCCGTATGATCACGCCGGAACCGTACCCGCCCACCTTGCGCTGCTTGACCGGCCAGTTGCGCCCGAACAGGTCCTCCCAGAACCACGGAATCTCCCGGTAGGTCTGAGTCCGGGTCACGGTCACGTTCACCACCGCGGGCGCTACCATCTCGGTGGCGGTGACGATCGCGTTGCGCCTGCTCTCGTCGATCGAGGGTTGCGTATTGGGGATCGCGGCGTGTTGGACCGGAACGGTCGTCGCCCCACTCTCCGTTTGCGGGCCGTTCCGCGGGGTGCGCGCGAGCAACAACGCGACCACGATCAGCAGGCCGATTCCCGCCCCCGTCAGCCCGCCGAACAGGTATGGCATGAAGCCAACACGCCTTTGCTGGGGCTCGATATCAAACATGCTCTTTGGCCCGCGCCATTACCTTTTCCCAGTCCTTGGTGAAATCCCTCACCCCGACGTCGGTGAGGGGGTGCTTCAACATCTGCATGAGCACCTTGTGCGGCACCGTCGCGACATCGGCGCCCAACCGCACCGCGTCCAGTACGTGTTGGGTGTGGCGCACGCTTGCCACCAACACCTGCGTCGAGAAGGCGTAGTTCTCGTAGATCGAGATGATGTCCGCCACCACGCCCATTCCGTCTATCCCGACGTCGTCCAGCCTGCCCACGAAGGGACTGATGTACGTCGCCCCCGCCTTGGCGGCGAGGAGCGCCTGGTTGGCGCTGAAGCACAGGGTGACGTTCGTCTTGATCTCTTCCGCTGAAAGTTTCTTCACCGCCCGGATGCCGTCGGCGACGAGCGGAATCTTCACCACGATGTGCTCGCTGATCTTGGTCAGGTCCCGCGCCTGACGGATCATCTCCTCGCAATCCTCCGTGACGACCTCGGCGCTCACCGGTCCCTGTACGATGTCGCATATCTCCTTGAGCATCTTTTTGTAATCGCCGCGTTTTTCCTTCGACATCAGGGACGGATTGGTCGTGACCCCGTTCAGAACTCCCAGGGAGGCGGCGTCGCGGATCTCGTCGATGTTGGCCGTGTCCAGAAAGATTTTCATCACTGTCCTTTCGATGAGCCGTGTGTACTTTACCGGTTCGGATCGATTATACCACGGACCGGAAGAGAGCGGCAACGGCGCCCCTGTTCACTGGGGGTAGAACACTTCCATCAGCACGAGCCCGCAGGCCGGAACGGTCGGGCCGGCAGCCCTTCGATCCCTTTTACACAGGATCTCGCCCACGCGTTCCAGGGGGATCCGCCCCCGGCCCACTTCGATGAGCGTGCCCACGACGGTGCGGACCATGTGGTAGAGGAAGCGGTCGGCCGTGACATCGAAGACGATGGCGGCGCCGTTGCCGCGGACCGACGCCGCGCTCACGGTGCAGACCGGAGAGACGTCTGCGCCGAGGGACATCGGGGCAAAGCTGGTGAAGTCGTGTTCTCCAAGCAGAAGGCCCGCGGCCTGCGCCATGCGGGAAAGGTCCAGGGGATATTTGCAGTAATAGCACATCCGCCGGTTGAGCGCGGTCCTCTCGCCCGTGACGCGATAGATGTACCGGCGCGCGATGGCGTCGTGGCGGGCATGAAAGCCCTCCGGCACCTCGCGGAGATCCCTCACGACGATGTCGTCGGGGAGGAGCGCTTCCATCGCGCGGTGGACCCGCTCGACGGGGAGAGCCGTCTCCACCAGGAAATTGCACACCAACGCCGCGGCATGCACACCCGCGTCCGTGCGGCAGCACCCGGCGACCGCAACCGGCCGGCTGAACAGCTCACCGGCTGC
>JBGSIK010000112.1:0-6936 GCA_041742575.1 Candidatus Krumholzibacteriia bacterium | reverse complement strand
GCCTCGGCGCTGGCGATGAGCAGGTTGTTGGCCAGCTCGACCGGAGTGCGCGCCGTTCGCAGCCCTTTCCCGCCCCCCCCGGCCGCCGCTTTGATCATGACCGGGTAGCCGATCTCCTCCGCCTTGGCCAGCGCGGACGCCTCGCTGTCCACCACGCCGTCGGACCCCGGTATCACGGCCAGCCCCGCCTCCGCCATCATCTGCCTGGCGAGGGATTTGTTGCCCATCTGCGAAATCACTTCCGGAGACGGACCGATCCAGCGGATGTCGCACGACTCGCACATCTCCGCGAATTCCGCATTCTCAGCCAGGAAACCGTATCCGGGGTGCAACGCTTCCGCGTTGGTGATCTCCGCGGCGGAGATGATCTGGTCCGCGTTGAGATAGCTGTCGACCGCCGGGTTGGGACCGATGCATACGGCTTCGTCCGCGAACCGGACGTGGAGGGAGTCGACGTCCACCTCGCTGTGGATCGCGACGGTGCTGATTCCCATCTCCTTGCAGGCCCGTATCACCCGGAGCGCGATTTCGCCCCGGTTGGCCACCAGGATCTTCTTGAACATGGAATTTAAGCTATCACAGGCCGCGGCAGTTTGAAAGCCCTACGTCCGGTCCGCGGGGACCGGTTGCTCTCCGTCGCGCTCGAACTGCTTCCAGCTCTGGTCGCTGGTGGCCTGGATGCCCTTGAGGCGCAAGGTGAGTTCGTGCGGCTTGGAACTGGCCCGGAGTGCGTCGTCCAGGGTGATCTTGTTCTCCTGGTACAACTTCATGAGCGCCTGATCAAACGTCTGCATCCCGTGGGTCGTGACGCTCTCGCGCATGACCTGGTGCAGGAGCGGCGTTTTGTCGGGGCTGATGATACAGTCGCGGACGGTCCCGGTCGAGATGAGGATTTCGACCGCCGCCACCCGACCTTTCTCGTCGGCCGACCGGATCAGACGCTGGGATATCACACCCTGCAGGGTGGACGCCAGCAGGTAACGCACCTCCTGATGGTGGTGCGGGGGAAAGAAGGAGATGATGCGGTTGATGGTTTGCGGAGCGTCGATCGTGTGCAAAGTGCTCAGCACCAGGTGCCCGGTATCGGCCGCCTTGAGAGCGATTTCCATCGTTTCCACGTCCCGGATCTCACCGATCATGATCACGTCCGGATCCTGGCGCAGGATGTGGCGCAGGGCTTCGTTGAACGAAGCGGTGTCGCTCCCGACCTCACGCTGGTTGATGAGGCTCTTGTCATCCCGGTGCAGGAACTCGATGGGGTCTTCGATGGTGATGATCGAAGCGTTGAGCGATTGGTTGACCGCCTGGATCATCGCGGCCATGGTCGTGGACTTGCCGCTCCCGACCGTCCCCGTCACGAGGATGAGGCCGCGGGGTTTCAAGGCCAGATCGCGGACGACGGCGGGCATGCCCAGTTCCTCGATGCCCTGGATGTTCACCGGGACGTGCCGGAACACCATGGCGATGGAGCTGCGCTGCACGTAGAAGTTGGCCCGGAATCGTGCAAGACCGGTGACGCCGAATGCAAAATCGACTTCCCGGGTGCTTTCGAACTTCTCGCGCTGAAGGGGGGTGAGGACCTTGTGGGCGACTTCCTCCATCTCCTTGGGGGTGGGCGCCGGGAAAGCGGTCCGCTGTAACCGGCCGTTGACTCGGACAACCGGGGGGATACCCGGTTTGATGTGCAGGTCCGAAGCCCCCAGTTGGATCATGTTCTCCAGGAGCGCTTTGATGTTCATCCGTCACCCTCCAGCCAACCTATTTGATTTCAACAAGAAACAGCGACTGGCCGTACTCCACCGGCTGTGCGTTGTCGATCAGAGCTTTGTGAACCACGCCGTTGTAATCCGAGGCGATTTCGTTCATGAGTTTCATCGCCTCGACGATGCACACGGTCTCTCCGATCGCGACGGTCTGTCCCTCTTCGACAAAGGGTTCGGCGCCGGGAGCCGGCGCGCGATAGAAAGTACCTACCATCGGCGACTTGATTTCTTTCAAGTTTGGTGCCAGTTCCACGGGTCGCGGCGTCGGAACAGGGGCAGCCGGGCTCTCCGGGGAGGAAACGGCCGGCCGCACTGGGGCCGCACTTTCGGCCGGAGCCAACGCGTTGTTGGCGACCACGGCCGGGCCCGGGCAAGCCTTCGCGATCCGAATCCTTCTGCGGCCCTCAGACACCTCCAGCTCGGCAATTTGGCTCTCCTCCACAAGGCGGATAAGTTCCTCGATCTCTTCTTTGCGCATTCTGGCCTCCTCCTCGCGTGTTGCGTTCGCACGTTCGACGTGCGTTCGGGTTGACCTTCCACGCCCCGGCGGGTCGGGTCCGGCAAGATCGGGTCTGGTGCACGCCGTGCGAATATTACGTAACGGGCGCGCGCGGCCGCCACTAGAATCGTCATCACACTGGGTACGATGGCAACGGGAAGGAAAGCCGGGTTATCGGGAAAGGTTATCGAGCCACTTCTTGAACTGGTCGTAGCTGCGCTGGTCGTCGATCGTACGTCGTTCTTTATCTTCCGCTTGCGTCGCCCCCCCGGGCGCCGAAGCCGGTCCGGGCCGGATATCGGCGCGCGTCTCGGACCGCTCCCCAGGAGCCGAAGTCCCACGGGGCTTGTCCTCGGATTTGATACGGTCCGTCGCAATTTTTTTCGGCGCCGGTTCCCCGATCTCGGAAAACGTGCCGCCACCTTCGAGACTCCGGATCTTACGTTGGATCTCCTCGTTATGCGGTTGTTTCTTCAGCACTTCCCGGTAAATCCGCAACGCTTTATCGAGGTATCCCTGGGCCGCGTAAATGTCCGCCAGCGTGGTCGTGGCCAGCTCGTCGCTTCTCTCATCGTCGTCCCCGAGCATGATGGGCTCACCCTCGAAATCCTCTTCTTTCACCGGGGACGCGGTCGCCGAGGCCGGCTCGGTCTCCTCGAGTTCGGAGAGTATTCGCCTGATTTCCCGGTCCTCCGGATCCAAGGCCAGGATGTGCTGGAAATACTCGGTCGCCTGCTCACGCTCGCCCCGGCCCACCATGATCACTCCCAGATACTTGAGGGCAACGAGGTTGTTCTCGTCCAATTCGAGAACGGCCCGAAACGCTTTCTCGGCCCCCGCGATGTTGCGCTGGTCGAAATAACACTTCCCCTGCACAACGTAGCCACTGGGGTAGCGCGGGTGCCGGGCGACCCCTGCCGCGCAAATCTCGACCGCTTCCTCGAGCATACCGGCTTTCCGGCAAGCGTCCGCGAGCGGCGCGAACACGTAACTTGCCGGCGCGGTCCGATATCTCTCGAACAGCGCTTCGAGCTCCGGATTGTCAGTAACGAATTCGGCTGCCATCGCTAGATCCAAACACCTGTGCCGGTTCCCGGGCCAGGGGCGTCCCTTCGGAATCCGGCGTCTCGTAGGTCTCGGAACGGCATTCTAAGAGGTGGCCTACGGGATTGCCAAGACTTAATCGCGGCACCCGCGCAGGTTCACCGGCGGGCCCGTGCAACGATAGTCGTCATGACAATACCGACCGACCGGGGCATGCACGTCCTGTGCCAAAGACATAACCTATTCATTAATTATGAGTTATTGGTACCGAAACGTTTCCGCCAGCGCCAGCAATTCCCGGAACATGGCATGCTTCGGCCGCCCGGGCGCAAAAACCAGAAGATCCAGCGCCCACAACAGCCTTGCGCCTGAATCGTAAATGTAATAAGTCGTGAAACAACCACCGACCACGTCCCGTTCGTTGTACCAGTAGCCCACCATTTTGACGGCGTCGTAGGAGCCTATTCTCGCCCGTTCGAACGACGCGCGTTCGCGGTCCATCTCGTCGTTGGCGTACCGTTTCCACGCATACTCGGCCCTGATCCTGAACAGTTCTTCAGCGTCATCCAAGGTCGGCGCCGCGTTGCGCTCCGTCCAGAACACTCCCAGGATCCGTGTTGGAGGCTCGCGGATGAGCTCCACTCCGGAAGGCTCGGCGCTTTCGCTCAGAACTCGGTAAAGGGACGGGATCTCGATCGTGAATCCATAGCGGCCACGGAGCTCCGCCATGAGCGATTCGTTTTTCCGTCCCAACAGACCCCGCCGCATGCGCTCGCGGCAACTGCGCTCGAGGATATCACCGATCTCCCCGGCTCGCACCGCAATCAGCTCTCTGAGCGCGTCGGCATCGGTCGCGGTCAAGATCATCGTGAACTGATTGCGGGATGGCCGGTCTTCGAATTCGACGATCACGGCAGCCCCATCGCGGGCACGGCGAGCGTCCGCCTCTCCCAGGAATCCGGCGATCTGCTGGCCGATCGAGGTAATCGGCTCGAGCACTCCGCACATAACCACGTTCTTGTACGCCGGGAAGTCCCTCACCTTCTCCGCCGCGACCGCCGTTATCCGGAAAGCCGGCTCTTGATCAGTGACGTAGTCCACTTCCCTCGCCAACAGCGGTGTGAGGACACGAGTCCACTCGTCCTGCGCGCCCAGCTCCGTAACCAGCAGCAGCTCCGAATAGGATCCCAGCGGTTGCACACCCATCTCCCCGCACCCGCCGAACGCTGAAATCACGCATGCGGACGCCACGATCACCATCGCATTACGATATCGACTCACCGGCAACCTCCCGGCCATCTCCCCTGGCAACACTACGACGTCCGGTCCTCCGATACCAAAACAAATCCGGCCCGTCCCCCGTGGGGGACGGGCCGGCGCGTGCGGGCTTGCGGTTGCCGCTGCTTACCGTCGATTACTGTCCGGCTCTGTTGGCTGATAGCGTTGCAGGTGATTCTCGAGGAGCTGGATGTTGCCCCGCAAGTACCAAATCTTCTGTTCCGTCGTCATTGCTTCCAGCGCGCGTGTGACCATCGAATCCAATCCGCGGTTGGCCGGTATCGAGCCGTCGTCCAGCACCTGCGGCAGCGCCTGCACGTTGCCGCGGCCCGGCGCACCCTCCGAGACGAGACCGACGTTCCGCTGCCACCCGGTCCCAGTGGACGGGCCGACCGGTCTGAGCGCATCGGAAGACCCCGTCACGGGCTTCGAAGCGGGAATACTCTCGTTGGCCCCGGCTGCGACATCCGTGCTCCATCGATCTGTGCCGACGTACGTCCGTTCGATGCCGAGAGACCCGATTCCAGCGCGGTAAGCGATCCACCCCGCGGCGAGTATCACGGCGAACGCGGCCACCGCGCTGGCGGCATAGCGCATGTTCCAGGACCGCAGCCACGCTCTCTGCGAAACTGCCTGCGCTTCCGACGACAGCCGCTCCTCGTTCAGGCGCAACCGGAGTTTCCAGGAGAAGTTCTCCGACGGCTTCTCCTGCGGGGCCCGATGGAGCAGGTCGAGGCTCCTGGCGAGCTGGGCGGCCAGCGTCTCACACGCGGAGCACCGGCCGAGATGTTGTTCCAACGCCAAGCGTTTGCCGTCGTCTTCCAGACCGTCCAAGAACTGATAAAGGAGCTTCCTTGCGCTGCGGCATCTCATCAGGGGTCCTCCTAGAAGTCGATTCCTTTCTCTATCAGCGGTGCCAATGTCTTCCTGAAGCAGTTGCGAGCACGATTGATCCGGGACCGTACCGTGCCGAGCTTCAACCCGGTCACCGCCGCGATCTCTTCATAAGAAAGATGATCGACTTCTCTCAACACAAAGCTCATCCGGTACTTGTCCGGGATCCGCCGGATCCCCTCGTTGATGATCTCTCTCAACTCGGAGTCGTTGATTTTCTCTTCCGGCGAACGATCCGGATCGACGATGTCGATCGGTCTCTCCTCCTCACCGTCGTGCCCGCGAGACCATAGGGGAAAGAGCTGCGGGGCGCGGCTCCGCGAGCGCATCCGGTTTCTCACCAAGTTGGTCGCGATCGTGTAGAGCCACGTCGAGAACTTGGCGATCGTTTTGTATTTCCCGGCGTGTATGTACGCTTTGACGAAAGCCTCCTGCTCGATCTCCTCTGCTTCGTCGCGGTCGCCGACCAGCCGGTAGAGATAGTTGAACAGCCTGTCCTTGTACCGTTCGACGAGCACGTCGAAGGACGCCCCGTGCCCCTGCTGGACGCGGAGCATGAGCTGCTCGTCCGTGAGCTCTCGCAGCTTCGCTATATCGCGACTGAAGTCGGCGAACACGTATCGACCTCTCTTCTGGGCATTGTACCCGCCCAGTAAAGATAAGTTCCCGGATCCCCCATGACAATCACTGCACGGCCCGAAAAAGCGCCTTCCCAACTCATTGAAGCAGAGCAAGTTAATTCGCCGCACTGCGGGGCGGCGGACGCACGGCGACCGTGGTGGGCCGAGCGGGCCGTTTGTCGGCGAGCAATAATAAGTGGGTCCATCAGCGAGCCGACAACCTGCGAAACGTCCCACGCCTACCAACATTCCGCGTGGGGCGAGGCGACCGTCGAGCTTGGAATTGCGACATGCACAATCGGTCGAAGGGAGCCGTGCCCAAGAGTGCCCACTGCGGTCGCCGCGCGTCCGCCGCCCCCTCCTATCTCAACTCGCCTGCAGCTTCACTCGCCAGCGGCGGCCTTCCAGGAAAACGACCAGCTCGCGGAGTTCCCGTCCACCCCCTTTTCGCTCCGCCCAATCGTAAGTGACCTTCATGCGATCTTCCGCGCGCCCCGCCAGCATCACCGGCCAAACCGCCTCCCGGACGTAACCGCCGGCGAGCGTCACCTCGAACGGAGCCCCGTCGCTCCGACCCGACACCCCTCCATCCGGCCCCTCACGGAGCGACACGCGTTGCAACCGCCCGCAGTCCATCGGCCGTGCCGTGACCCGTCCGATGCCCTCGGCCAGGTCCCACTCCAGTTCGGTCCCCTCCTCGACCAGAGCATCCACCTCCCTACCCTCGTAGTAGCGGCCGCGCTCGCGGTCGAGAACACGAAGGGTATCGTCACGAAGAGCCACGACGACATCCTCTCGGCGTCCCCCGAACAGCATCGTGCCCGTAAACCGCAAGGTA
>JBGSIK010000111.1:0-1617 GCA_041742575.1 Candidatus Krumholzibacteriia bacterium | reverse complement strand
GTATCGGGCGTCATACCTGGATGTCACGCGCGGGAACTACGGTCTTGCCATTCAGGGGTTTCAGAATTACCTCGTCCGTTTCCCCGCCGGGGCTCACCTCTCCGAAGTTCACTACTACCTCGGCGAAAGCTATTACGCCGGAGACCGGCACCTCGAAGCGGTCGGTGAATTCCAGTACGTCGTACGCGAGTTCCCCGAGTCTCGCCTGGTTCCGGCGGCGTATCTGAAGTCCGGCCTTTGCTACGCACGCTTGGATGAGCGCAATCTCGCCCAGAAAGCGTTCAGCGAGCTCATCAACAAGTTTCCCGACACGGAGGAAGCACAGCAAGCTCGGGCAGAGTTGGATCGGATCGGGGGGTAGGCCGTCGCGGACGCCGTGGAAGGATATCTCCTCTACACCGTCGGCTTCCTGGTTCTCATCACTCTCTCTGCATTCTTCTCGGGCTCGGAGACCGCCCTCTACTCCCTGACGCGGTCCCAACTGCGGGCCATGCGCGAGCGCTCGCCGGCCGGGCGGAAAGTGTCCCGCCTCCTGGAAGAACCCCGCGAGCTTCTGGTTTCGATTCTGCTGGGCAACCTGGTGGTTAACATGTTCGCCACCAGCGTCGCCACGGCGACGCTGCTGGGCTTGTTCGGCGAGAAAGGAGTGGGCTACGCCTTTCTCGCGATGTCGGTTCTCATCATCACCTTCGGGGAGATCTTTCCCAAAACAGTGGCGCTCAACCGGTCGGAACGCCTCGCGGAGTTCGTGATATACCCCCTGAGCGTGTTCCATACGCTGGTTACACCGGTGCGCGTGCCGCTGTCGAAATTCTCGAATTTCGTGATCGAGCGGGTCGGCCGGCGGTTGGGACAAGCCAAGCATCACTTCACATGGGACGAGCTGGTCACCGCGGTGAGAATCGGCCGGACCGAGGGAGCTGTCGGCCTGTTCGAGTACGAGGTGCTTTCGAACGTGCTCGAATTCCGGGAGAAGATCGTCAAGGAAATCATGACGCCGAGCATCGACGTGGTTTCGCTCCCCGTCACGACTGTTCGCAGCGAGCTTTTGCGGTGTTTCATCGAGACAGAATTCTCTCGCATGCCGATCTTCGGCGAAACCGCCGATGACATCATCGGCATTCTCCACATAAAGGACCTCGTCGATCCCCACGCCGTCGGCACGGAAGAATCGTTGCGAGCGACCCTGCGGGAGCCGCTCTTCATCCAGGAAACGGCGGCGATCAGCGAACTCTACGAGCGGCTCCAAAAACGGAAGGCGCACATCGCCGTGGTCATCGACGAGTACGCCTCGTACGTGGGGATCGTGACCATGGAGGATGTTCTGGAAGAGCTCGTAGGCGAGATCCGGGATGCGCGCGATCCGAAAATCGAACCGTATGCGTGGTTGGATCCGAAGCGTATCGTGGTCCCAGGCACCATGGCGATCGACGATTTCAATCATGTCTTCGGCGCGCGCATCGTAGACGAAAAGCACGAGACCATAGCGGGTTACGTCATGGGGTTCACAGGCAAGATCCCTCGCGAGGGAGAGGTGTTCGAACACGAAGGGTTGCGCTTCTGTGTGATATCTGCGCTTCCCAATCGGATCCGGAAGATGCGGGTGGAGCGGTCATG
>JBGSIK010000110.1:0-3818 GCA_041742575.1 Candidatus Krumholzibacteriia bacterium | reverse complement strand
GCACCAGATCATTCCGGACGCTCTCTCCCTGGGCGGTGTGGTGCTGGGGTGGGTGGGGGCGGTCGTGTGCCTGAAGATCGACCTTGTGCAATCGGTGGTGGGATCGCTCATCGGAGCCGCCACGGTGCTGGTGATCGCGGTCGCCTACCGGGCGGTGCGGAGGACGGACGGAATGGGAGGGGGAGACGTGAAGCTCATGGCGATGATCGGCGCGTTTCTCGGGTGGCAGATGGTGTTTCCCGTTCTTTTCGCGGCCGCTCTGGGCGGGAGCGTGTACGGAGTCTATCTCCTGCGGTCGGGCGGGACGGGTCGGACGCCGGTGGCTTTCGGTTCGTTCCTGGCGCCGGCCTCATGCTTGATGGCGTTTGTGGGGGAACCGATTCTCCACTGGTACCTCCGCCTCGGGGGGGCGTGACCTGCTATTGCATCCGGCGGATGCAGTTTGCAAGCCGGCGCAAGCCGGCGCCCGGGAGAAGCCGCGGCAGACCGGCGGCCAGGACGCTAACCGTAAAAGAAATAATAGGTTGTCATGGGGTGTGGCCCTCCCCTTAGGGGATTTCTACTGGCATATTTGTTGCGTGCCACGCCCCGGCTAGGCATCTGAAGACAAAAAGAAACGAAAACTCCAACACGGATCGGCTTCGCGACGGCGATCCCGCACGTTACCCAAGGCTGGTGAGACATGAAGCTGTTTTCGAAGAAGCACAAGTCGACCGTCGGCCTCGACATCGGTTCCAGCCTCGTCAAGATGGTCGAGGTCGATCACTCCAAGAGCAAGCCGGTGCTTACCAAGTACGGCATCGTGAAGCTCCCGCCGGAGGCGATCGTCGAGGGCGAAATGATGGACCGGAGCCTGGTGATCGAAGGCATACAGGAGTGCATGACCAAAGCGGGCATCAGCCAGAAGGACGTGGCGACGGCCGTCTCCGGGCGCGCCGTCATCGTGAAGAAAGTCGTCATGGACAAGATGAATCCGGACGACGCCAAGGAAGCGATCTTCTGGGAAGCCGAGCAGCACGTGCCGTTCGACATCGATGACGTTTGCCTCGATTTCCAGATCCTCAAGGAGGACGTGGGCGCCAACCAGATGGAAATCCTGCTGGTGGCGGCCAAAAAGGAAATGGTGAACGCCCACGCGGGCATCATCAGAGACGCCGGTCTGAATCCCCGCATCATCGACGTCGACTCCTTCGCGGTGCAGAACGCCGTCGAGGCGACCGGTGGGGGCGGGGGGCAGGTGACCGGGCTCATCAACATCGGGACGGACGTGACCAACATCAATATTGTCCAGAACCACATCCCATACTTCACCAGGGACTTGAGCGTGGGCAGCAACGTGTTCCTCGAAGCGATCCAGCGGAACCTCGGCGTGGACTTCGAGCACGCCGACGCGATGTTGAGCGGTCAGGCCGCAATCGAGGACGAGGAGCACTTCCATCGCATCATCGCGGAAGCAGCCGACGAGATCTCGATGGGCATCGAGCGCTCGATGTCGTTCCTCAAGACCGCCGGCGACGCCGAGAAGATCGACGAGGTGATCTTGAGCGGCGGCGGCGCCCGCATCCCCGGCCTCAAGGACATCCTTTCCGAAAAGCACGGCGTTGAATTCAAGGTCAACCAGGCGATCCAACAGATCGAACGGGCGGACAACTTGTTCGAAGGGGGCGGCGACAACATCGACACGGTGGGACCGCTGCTCACAGTCGCGCTGGGTCTGGCTTTGAGGAGGGAGGGCGAATAATGATCCGAATCAATCTTCTCCCGGTAGAGGAAAAGAAGAGCCGCAAGAAGGTACGCCTTCCTTCGGTCTCGGGCGGAGCGGTCATCTGGACCGTGGTTGTCCTCGGCCTGTACGCGGGGGTGGTGTTTGCCGTCACCGCGCTGCAGATCCGCACACTCCGGGACTTCGAGCACAAAATCACGGAAGCCAATGAGGAATCAGCCCGCTTGGCACCGCAGCTGGCGAAGATCCGCAAGCTCACCAAGGAGCGCGAGGAAGTCAACCGCCGGCTGGCCATCATCGCCTCGCTCGACCGCGATCGGTACCTGCGGGTGCAGATGATGAATGAAATCAGCGTCCAGATCCCGTCCAATTGCTGGCTCACCAAAGTGAGCGAGCAGGGCGGCACGAACGTGATCATCGACGGAGTGACGTTCTCCAACTACGTCATTGCCGACATCATGAACAACCTGGACCAGTCGGGCCGTTTTGGAGAAACGTCGTTGAAAGTCGCAGAGGAAGGCGAGATCGGAGCTCAACGGGTGATCAAGTTCTCGCTCAACTCGCGCCTCAATCAGTAGTCAACCGGAGAAGGGGCGACCATGAACCTGAAGGATTCAAGAGTTCAAAGGATCATGTTGGGGATCATGAGTGCAACGATCCTCAGCTACGTCTACTTCGGCACCAGCTTCCTCCCCTTCAACTACCCGGTCCGCAGGGCGAAGATAAAGGCGCTGGAGAAAGAGTACGCCAAGCTGGGTGCGGAGCTGGAGAAGGCGCGGAAGATGGTGGGTAACCTGGCGCGTCTGGAAGCGGAATACGAGCGGTTGCACGAACAGTGGCTGTCCGCTCAGGAACTCCTTCCCGAAGAGAAGGAGATGCCGGATCTGCTGCGCCAGGTCACGACCGCCGGGAACAAGGCCGGCGTGGAATTCGCACTGTTCGAGCCGCAGGCACCTCAGCCCAAGGAGTTCTTCTCCGAACATCCGGTCAGGCTGAAAGTACGAGGCAACTACCACCAGATCGGGATATTCCTGAGCCGGTTGGCGAACATGCCTCGAATTGTGAACGTTTCCAAGCTCGACCTCAAAACGGCCGAGATCGAACAGAAGGCGAGAGGCAAAGCCAGGACCAAGGGCAAGGAGACTGCGAACCCGGCCCCGACGGTCAAGAGCGCGAGCACAGTCGAAGCGGAGTTCACGTTGAGCGCGTACACGCTGCTGGGAGGAGTTGAAAATGAGGAAGCTCAGACTGATCAGACAGCAGAGACAGCTAATGCACCCAAGACAGCTCAGACAGAGTAGGTCCTTTGGGCTGTCGCTGCTCCTGGGCGGAATGGTCGCTGTCGCCGTGCTTTTTGCGGCCACGGCGTTCGTGCCCGGGGAAGCCGTGTGCGAGACCAAGAAAGTGAAGTTGCGCGAGGACAACTACTACTACAGCGCGTTCAACCGGAGGGATCCGTTCCGCTCGCTCGTTGCCGGGACGTTCGTCCGTAGTGACCGCATGGAGGTCGTGAACTTGAACGCCGTTGAGCTGGTGGGAGTCGTCAAGGGCGAGCTCGATCGTTTTGCTCTGCTCGAGGACGACAAAGGGTTCAGCTACATATTGAGGGTAGGCGACCAGGTCCACAACGGGACCGTGGTATCGATCGGTGACGATTCGATGGTTGCACGCGTGACCAATTTCGGACAGACGTCGAAATTCACGCTTCACCTCGTTCAAAGGCAAGAAGGAGTAAACCGATGAGAAAGCTGTCCGTAAATCATCGAGCAGTCCTCACGATCCTGATGGCCGGCGTCGCCGCGGTCGCCTCGGTCGCTTGGTCCGACGTCGCCGAGGTCAGCGCGATACGCGTGGAGAAGTCACCGACCGCAACCACGTACGTCATCGAGCAGACTGGATCGGTGGATTTTCAGGACTTTGTTCTCAGCAATCCCGCCCGCCTGGTCGTCGACCTGGTGGGAGCGCGCCATGGTCTGGAGCAGACCACCTACGAAGGCGACGGCCGGCTCGTTCGAGGTGTGCGGACCAGCCAGTTCCGGAGCGATCCCGACGACGTGACGCGGGTCGTATTCGACCTGGTCGAGGGCGCGAAGTT
>JBGSIK010000109.1:0-3101 GCA_041742575.1 Candidatus Krumholzibacteriia bacterium | reverse complement strand
ACGAGGGTGCTGGCCATGGTCGAGTTGACGTCGCCCACGACCACGACGAGGTCTCCCCCTTCGGCCGCCAGCACTTTCTCGAACTCGATCATCACCTTGCCCGTCTGTTCGCCGTGGCTGCCCGAACCGACGCCGAGGTATACATCCGGCCGCGGGAGACGGAGGTCGTCGAAGAACACCTTCGACATGTTGTCGTCGTAGTGCTGGCCGGTGTGGACGAGCCGGAGCTCGAATCCCCCGTGCTTCTCCAGCGCGCGCCACACGGGCGCGATCTTCATGAAATTGGGACGGGCCCCGACGATGGAGAAGATCCGTGGCTTGTTCCGCTTCCGGGCTATTCTCTCACCATGAGCCGCTGCGGTCATCCCGGCGTCCGCTGCGCTCTTTTTCCCCTTCGAAGAATCGTTGTTTGTCATCTCGTCAATGTTCGCGCGGGGTCCCACGCTCCAATTTGTCCTTGTAGTGCTGTTCGTAGTACACCCGGAACGCCCCCGACTTCACGCGCTCCCACCACCCCCGGTTCCCCACGTACCATTCGACCGTGCGCCGCATTCCCTCCTCGAACGAAATGCGCGGCTCCCAACCCAGCGCCTGCGTGCGGCCGGCGTCCATCTTGTACATGCGATCGTGACCTTTGCGGTCTTCGATGAAAACGATCCGCGACTTGGTGCGGCCGACGTGTTTCAGGATGAGCTCCGCCACATGCAGATTCGGCTGGCTGCGACCGGCGGCGATGTTGTAGAGCCCGCCTGGATTTCCTTTCGTCGCCACCGTCTCGATGGCGCGACAGTTGTCCTCGACATAGATCCAGTCGCGCTGGTGCATTCCGTCCCCGTAGAGCGGGAGGTCCCGGCCTTCGAGCGCGTTGGTGATGAACAGAGGAATGAACTTCTCGAGGTGTTGGTACGGTCCGAAGTTGTTCGAACTGCGCGTGACGACCACCGGAAGGCGGTACGTGTTCGCGAACGCCAGGCACATGAGATCGGCGCCGCACTTGCTGGCCGAATACGGGTTGCCGGGCCGGAGCGGGGAGACCTCGGTAAAGCCCTCCCCTTCGCTCGAGCCGTACACTTCGTCCGTCGAGATCTGGATGAACCGTTTCACCCCTCCGTCGCGCGCCGCGCGCAGGAGCGTGTAGGTGCCGAAAACATCCGTTTGGATGAAAGTCCCGGCCTCGTCGATGGAGCGATCGACGTGCGTTTCGGCGGCGAAGTTGAACACGGCCTCGGCGCCGGCGATCGCACCGCCCACCGCGCCGGCATCGCAGACGTTGCCCTTGAAAAAGCGCACGCGCCCGCTGTCCACCAGGTCCGCGATGTTCTCCAGGTTGCCGGCGTAGGTGAGCGCGTCCAGCACCGTGATCCCGCAGCGCGGATGGGCGCCGGCGATGTAGCGCACGAAATTGGAGCCGATGAAACCGGCTCCGCCCGTGATCAGTATCGATGAAAAGAACGCCATTCCGCCCCCTAGCCGTCCTTGCGTGACCAGTCGTAAGGGATGCCGCCGTTGTGTGGCGGAACCCGGTACTCGTCGGGATTTTCGTAATTGTACGGCTCGCTGGGGACGTTGATCAGGTAACCCGGTTCGGTCCCGACCCCTTTCATCCCGTGCAGCACTCCCTTGGGTATCACCAACAGTATCGGATTCTGCTCGCCCATGAAGAACTCGTTCACTTCGCCGCGCGTGGATGAGCCTTCGCGGTCGTCGTACAACACGATCTTGAGCATGCCCTTCACGCACACGAAGTGGTCGGTCTGCTTCTTGTGGTAATGCCAACCCTTCACCACGTCCGGGTAGGCGACGGTGAGGTACACCTGACCGAACTTCTGGAAGAACTCATCGTCGCAGCGGAGCATCTCCATCAACCACCCGCGTTCATCCGGAATTACCTTGAGCTTCTTGGTTTTCACGCCGTCGATCATGCCTGTTACTCCTTGCCCGCGCGGGCCCGCGCGCTCCCGCGCCCGAACGAGTCGTACGTGAACCCGAAGGAAGAGACCCGCTCCGGTTTATACACGTTGCGACAATCTATGAACACCTTCTTCTTCATGATCTTGCCCAGCCGCACGAAATCCAGCTCGCGGAACTCGTTCCACTCCGTGACGAGCATCAGCGCGTCGCTGGCGTCGGCGCAATCGTACGCATTCTTGCAGTATTCGATTTCGACTTTCGTTGCGCGCTTGAAGTTCTCGACGGCGATGGGGTCGTACGCCTTGATCTTCGCTCCTGCCGCGGCCAACCATTCCACCACCCTGAGCGAGGGAGCCTCCCTGAGGTCGTCCGTGTTGGGCTTGAACGCCAATCCGAGCAACCCCACCGTCTTTCCTTTCATACCGCCCAGCGCGCGCTCCAGCTTCTCCATCGCGCGATCGACCAGAGCCGAGTTCACCCGCTGCGCGGCGGCCACGACCAGCGGCTCGATGCCGTGATCGGCGGCGACGTGTATGAAGGACGCGACGTCTTTCGGTAGACAGGAGCCTCCGTAGCCGATGCCCGCATGAAGGAACTTGGTGCCGATCCGGCCGTCCAGGCCTATTCCTTTCGCCACTTCGTCCACGTTCGCGCCCACAAGCTCGCAGATGCTGGCGACCTCGTTTATGAACGAGATCTTGGTGGCGAGAAAAGCGTTACTCACATACTTGATCATCTCCGCCGTCTCGATGGTCGTGCTGACGATAGGCGTTTCCAGCAGGTAGAGAGGCCGGTACACTTCCCGCATCGCTTCCCTGGCCCGGTCCGTTTCCGCGCCGATCACGACGCGGTTGGGGCGCATGAAATCCTCGACCGCCGATCCCTCACGCAGGAATTCCGGATTGGAGACGATGTCGAACTCGGCGCCCCGGGGGGCGTGCTTCCGTATGATCTCGGCCAGTCTGCGCGCCGAACCGACGGGGACGGTGCTCTTCTGCACGATCACTTTGTAGCCGGTCAAGAACGGGGCGAGACCTTTGGCGGCTACCGTGACAAACGATAAATCGGCGCCGCCGTCGTCCAGAGGCGGGGTCCCGACCGCAATAAAAACGACCTCGGAGGCTTTCACCGCTTCCTCGAGGTTGGTGGTGAAATACAGGCGGTCGGCAGCCACGTTTCGTTTCACCACG
>JBGSIK010000108.1:0-22651 GCA_041742575.1 Candidatus Krumholzibacteriia bacterium | reverse complement strand
CAGTGCGGCCTACGCGTATCTGGGCGACTATTACCTCGAGAAAGGGGACGAGAGCGCAGCCGCGGAGTCGTTCGCCGAATCATTTCGACGGGATCCGAACATGGTCGACGCGATCACCAACTACGCGCGGATTCTCGGCCGTCAGAGAAAACCCGTAGAGTCCGCGGAGATGTACGCGCGCGCGTACGCGCGCGCCCCGCGCTATCCGTTTCTCGCCGTCGAATACGGTCTCGCACTCGCGGTTCTGGGGCGGACCGAGGAGGCGAAGAAGCTCTACCTCCAGGCAGCCACGTCTAGTCAGGCGCGCGAGCGCCTCTATGCCTGCGGGATCCTCGGGGAACAGGCCATGATAGAGGGGAAGAGGGATGAGGCGATGCTGTGGCTCAAGCGAGGGCTCGAGATCGCACCCGGGGACGCAAGGCTCACCGAAATGCTCAAGGGGATAGAGGGCCGGCAGTAACGACGTTCTGCGTCATCGAGCATTGGGAATGTCACGATGAAGCGCCTTCTTTCGGGAATGGTCTTGCCGATCATTCCCGTCAGAGTTGCTTTCCTTACACCTCGAAATGCTCCCAGTCGTACTCCACGCGTTCCATAAGCTTCTTGAAACGCCCCTCGCTGCGGAGGTTATCGAGGAACTCTGTCCGCTCCAGCACCGGATAATTGATGAACCCTCGGTTGACCGCGTTTTCAAGCCAATCGAGAGCTTCCGCCCGCGCATCGAGCGAGGCCAGTATGATCGCCACGTAATAGGACCATTCAGGATCCCTTTTGCACGTTTTCTGGAACTCGGACGTCATTTCCCCGAACGCCTTATCCCTGTCTTTCAGCATCCCGTATTTCAGCAAAAGAGCGAACTTGGTGCACACGTTATTCGGCGTTGACTTCGCGCTTTCGTCAATAATGGCAAAAGCTTCATCACGTTCGTCGTTGCAGACCAGCGTCCACGCATACAAGAACTGATAAAGAGGGTTCTCGGTATCCGCTTCATAGCACTTGCGACACTGCTCGAGGGCCAATCGACACTGCCCGTCGTAGAAATACAGCAAACCCTGGGCCATGTATTTCCAGGATCCCAGCGGATCGATCTGCTTTGCCCGCTCCATGAAGGGCAGGGCTGCGGACGGCTTCCCGACCGTTACGATGTAAGTGTACGCGAGTTTTTGCAGTGCGTTCAGCTCATTCGGATCCACCGCCAGGGCCTTCTTGTAATGGACGATCGCCTCCTGCGGATCCCCGAGGAAGTCCTTATAGATCGTTGCCAGGACTTCATGTGCCGTCGGAAAATCAGGGTCCAGAGCCAACGCTTTCTGTGCATACTCTTCCGCTCGTGCGATATAGTCCTCTTGCTTGACGCCTATATTGACGTATTGCCAGTGAACCAACGCCAGAGCCGAATAGAGCAGCGCATTATCGCCGATGATAGCGATGCCATCCTGCAAATATTGGTTCGCGCTGTCGAGAGCACTCTCGCTGAAGCGCCAGAGGTCGTCGTAGGCCTTCAGATAGCATTCATACGCGGCGACGTTGGCGATGTGCGACTTCGATATCGCTTGCTTCTCTTGTGGAGTGAGCTCCAACGTGAGAGCCTCCGCAATGGCCATCGAGATTTCGTCCTGCACGTCGAATACGCTGGCAAGCTGCCGATCGTACTTCTCCGCCCAAATGTGCGCATCATCCAGCGTGTTGATGAGCTGCACATTGATCCGGACAACGTCTTTGTCCTTCTGGATGCTTCCTTCGAGGATGGCCCCGACGTGGAGTTCTTCGCCGATTTCACCGGCGCTTTTGTTGGTATTCTTGTAGCGCATAGCCGATGTGCGGGAGATAACCTTGAGATCACGCATACTCGAGAGCCTTGTGATGATGTCCTCCATCATCCCGTCGCAGAAGTACTCCTGGTCTTTCTGTGGGCTGAGGTCCTTGAACGGCAAAACGGCTACTGAATCCCTCCATACGAGCCTCGTGGTTTGTGGCTCAGTTGCAGCGGGTGCGGGTTTTTTCGCTTCGCGTTTGGCCGACAGGATGAAGTACGTAGATGCGGCGATTAGCGCCACGACAGCGAGCACGGTCGGAGCCCAATGTCTGCGTGCGCGCGAACCTTCGGGCCCGAGCGGTCGTCCCGAACGGCCCGGCAGCGTCGTCTTTGGCTCTTTCGCGAGCCTTTTTAGATCGACGATGAGATCGCCTGTGTGTTGGTAGCGTTCGTCGGGACTCTTTGCCAAGCACTTGTTGATCGTTCGCTCCAATTCCATCGGAACGCCCGTCCGCAGCGCCGTCACCGGCTCCGGAGAGTCGTTCATGATCGAGTACACCACCGCCGGCTCGTGCTCCCCCCGGAATGGCGCCCGCCCCGTCACCATCTCGTAGAGCACCACTCCCAGCGACCAGATATCGCTGCGGCGATCGACTTCCTCCCCGCGTGCCTGCTCCGGAGACATGTATCGCACCGTCCCAACCGTCGTCCCCTCCTGCGTTAGACGGGTTTGCGTCGCGAGCTTGGCGAGTCCGAAATCCACGATCTTCGCAAGTCCATCGGTAGTGATGAAGACGTTCCCCGGTTTCACGTCCCGATGGATCATGCC
Source organism: Candidatus Krumholzibacteriia bacterium (assembly GCA_041742575.1). GTDB lineage: Bacteria > Krumholzibacteriota > Krumholzibacteriia > WVZY01 > JAKEHA01 > JBGSIK01. The sequence continues at coordinate 20,066 of JBGSIK010000108.1, read as the reverse complement.
TTTCTCGTGCGCCTTGGAAAGACCCGATGCCACCTGGACCGCGATCTCCACGGCTTCCTCGATCCTCAACGGGCCCCGGTCGATCTTGGTCTGAAGAGACTCGCCTTCGTAGCAGGGCATCACGATGAACATCTGGCCGTCGGGGGTTTCGTCGATCTCGTGGATGGCGCAGATATTGGGATGGTCGAGAGTGGATGCGGCCTCGGCCTCGTGGATGAAGCGCGCTCTCTCGCGGTCGGCGCTCAGGCGACGGGGAAGGAACTTGAGGGCGACGAAGCGGTGGAGCCGCAGGTCCTCGTCCTTGTAGACGACCCCCATGCCGCCTTCGCCGAGCTTCTCGAGAATTCTGTAGTGAGAGATCGTCTGCCCGATCATGTCCATCGAATCTATTTTCCTTCCAACAGCCGGCGAAATCTCGGATTACTCCGGATCGGGTCCCATATGGGGTCGACGCGGAGGACGCCCACTGATATCCACGATGGCACGGACAACACGGTTTCGATTCGGTCGATCGCTTTTTCGTACTCGCCGCACATCATGTAGATCTCCGCAAGGTCTACGACGCGTTCGTGCCCGACAACCGCGTCTCTGGAAATCGGCATTATCCGGACGGCTTCTTCTCCTTCGCGAATCGCCTCTTCACGACGATCGAGTCCGGCATATGCACGACCCAAGTTGCTGTGGTAGACGGAAACATAAGCCGATTGCGGGTTCGACCGGATGATACGCTCAAAAGAAACCCTTGCCGAATCGTAACGTGCGCTCGCCGTTCGTCTCTCTCCCATCGCCTCGTAGACGATCGCCCGGGCAAGATGTGCGGTGGCGATCATCGCGGGCTGAATCTGGCGATACCGTTCTGTAGGTCCCGATTCAAACGCATCGAAAGCCTTGTTGAAGGTTTCTGGAAAAAGCCGGTACTCACCCGTCCACATAAGCCCTTGGCCCAGATCGACCTGTGCCGCGTCGGCGAGGTTCGTGCGACGGGACATCTCCAAGATCACCTGCCTCGCCGCGTCCACGTCACCGTTTCTTGCTACCAACACGAGCGCTTTCCCGACGTATCCGTGGGGTGCCTGAGGTGCCAGCGAAATAGCCTGGTTGTTGTTCTGTTCTGCCTCATCGAAGCGGCGCAGACACGTATTCGTAAATCCGAGATCGTACCAATATATCGGGGAGGCACGAGAGAGCAGCCGACGGGCATCCTCGTAATGTCTTAGTGCCTCCTGCCATTTCCCCATGCGCCTCAATGCGGCACCGATGAAATGCGCGGCATCTCCGCTCGGTTGCAGACGCTCTGCAATCTCGAAATGCTCGAGCGCTTTGTCAAACTCGCGCCGGGCATACGCAACCCTTCCGAGCGCGAGATGGGTTTCGGGGAGATCGGGCGCGAGCTCCTGTGCCCGTTTCGCCGCTTCCGTTTCGTGCGTGTGCGCTCCCGGCCGGTCGTAACTCCAGTAGAGCTCGTGGTAAGCCGTCGCCAGTCCAGCCCATGCCTCGGCGAACTGGGGGTCCAGCGCAACAGCGTTTTCGAACAGCTGGACGGACAGCTCCGCATCAGCCACGCCTCCAAACGTGTAGTAATAGTCCCACCCCTGCAAATAGGCTTCGTACGCGGCGAGGTTCTCGGTGGGCCTCTTCTCGATGGCCCGGCGCTCGGGCTCCAATAGCGCGACGTCCAACTGCGTCGCCACCTTCTCGGCGATGTCAGACTGGACACGGAACACCTCGGTCATGTTTTCGTCGTACGTCTGCGCCCACACGTGCGTATCGTCGGCGACGCGAATGAGCTGGGGGATCACACGGACGCGGCTTGTCGGATCCCCGGGCCGTTCGCGCTGAACCGTGCCTTCGAGGATGTAGTCCACACCCAGTTCGCTCCCGATCTGCCGTATCGTTTTTGTGGTCTTCTTGTATTGCATGGCGCTCTGACGGGAAATGACCCCCAGCCCACTGACGCTCGCGAGACGCGCCGTGATGGCATCGGTCGTTCCGTTGGCAAAGTACTCGTCTTCCGGTGCACCGAGGTTCTCGAAAGGCAGGACGACGATCAACTTCCGATTGTCCGGAACAAGCGGCTGTTGGGGCGTCCTCGGCGACCCGAACCAGCGGGGGAGGAATGCGATTGCCAGAGCGATGACGGCGACAATGCCGGCCGCGGCCCCGGCCATCAAGATCTTGTTTCTTTTGCCTTTCGCCGTAGCCTTCCGAGGTTGAGGCGCCACACGGTTCTGTGTCGCCGATCGAAGCGCCCGAAGGTCGACCAGCATGTCCTCCACATGCGGATAGCGCTCTGACGGGTTCTTCGAGAGCGCCTTCCCCACGATCCGCTCCAACTCCATCGGTACATTGCTCCGACGGGACGTCACCGGCTCGGGATTGTCGTGGAGAATCGAATACACGACCGCCGGCTCGTACTCCCCCGTGAACGGCCTTGCCCCCGTCACCATCTCGTAGAGCACCACGCCCAGAGACCAAATGTCGGTCCGGCGATCGACTTCTTTCCCCGACGCCTGCTCCGGAGACATGTACGCCGCCGTCCCCAGCGTCGTGTCCGCCTTCGTGATCTTCGTCTGAGCCCCCAACCGCGCCAGCCCGAAGTCCAGGATCTTCGCCTGGCCCTTCGACGTCATCATGATGTTCCCCGGCTTGATGTCCCGGTGAACGATCCCTTTCTCGTGCGCCTCGTGCAGCCCTTCTCCAATCTGGTTCGTGAAGGAAAGACAATCATCGATGGAGAAGGGCCCTCTCTGGATCCGGTCATTCAGTCCCTCGCCCTCAATGAACTCCATCGCGATGAACGACTGGCCCTCGTGCTCGTCGATCTCGTAGATCGTGCAGATATGGGGGTGGTTGAGGGAGGCGGCCGCCTGGGCTTCGTGGATGAAGCGGGCTTTGACCTCGTCGTCACGTGTGAGTTCGGGGTGGAGGAACTTGAGAGCTACTGTCCGCTTGAGCCGCAGGTCCTCGGCCTTATACACCACTCCCATCCCGCCCTCGCCGAGTTTGGAGAGGATCTTGTAGTGGGATATTGTGTGGCCGATCATTTCTGCAAACCTATCCTGCGCACAAGCGCGATGAATCTCGGATCAGACCGGGCACCGTCCCACAGCGGCAACGTGTTGAGCATGGCGAGCCAGGACTCCTTCTCGGCAAATGCGCTCTCCAGACACTCGAACATCCGGTCGTCCGCTTTGAGTCCGAAGTGAATCAGGGCCTTGGTAAACGACCCCACGAACCTCTCTCTTGACAGCTTCTCCAACCGGTCGAGAACCTCGAGCGCTTCCTTCCTTTTCCCCGAGGCGGCGAGGGCGTATCCGATGAATCCCATGGCGAGCGGGCTACCTGGTGAGACCGCCAATGCCCTTGTGAGAGCTTCGACGGCCTCCCGCCACATCTCTTTCTTGTCGAGTAGCATCCCGACGTAAAGATTTGCGAGATAGAAATTGGGATCCATATCGAGCGTCTTTTGCATCTGCTCGATCGCGGCGTCGTAGCGGCGACCCCAATAGAGCGTGCAACCAACAATCGAATTAATAGCAAGGTCAATGGGGTCGAGCTCGAGAGCACGGGAAGACTCGGCGACGCCCTCGTCGAACCTGCCCATGACACAGAGGTACAAGCTGTAGAAATAGTGCGCGGTACCATAGTTCGGGTTGAGCTCGACCGCTCTCAAGAATTCCGATTCCGCGCCGGTCCAGTCCCAGTCGTAGAACGTCTTGATCCATCCGAGGGAGGCGTGGGCCTCTGCAAGGTCATCATCGATATCGAGCGCTTTCGCGACAGCATCTTTTGACCTCGCGTAGGCGATCCTTGGATCCATGTGCCCCAGGATCCCGGAAACGTTATAACAATCTGCCATGCCGACGTATGCCGGGGCACAGAGCGGGTCCTTCTCGACTGTCTGCTGAAAAAGCTCGATCGCCTTTTGAATCCCGCCCTCGTGGCGCCGGTTCCAGTAGTACCTGCCTTTGAGATAGAGGTTGTAGGCCTCCTCGTTGTCGGTATATCGCCTGACGAGCTTGGATCTCTCCTCTTTGAGAAGCTTGCCCCGGAGCTTTTCGACTATCGCCAGCGAAATCTCGTCTTGTATGGCAAAGATGTCCTCGAGGTCGCGGTCGTACTTCTCCGACCAGAGATGGTAGCCGTCCGATACGGTCACGAGCTGCGCCGTGATGCGCAGCCGGTTGGCCGCCTTGCGGACGCTCCCCTCGAGGACGGATTCGACACCGAGCTCTCTCCCGATTCGCCGCACGTCCAAGTCTCTGCCCTTGAACTGAAAGGCCGATGTCCGGGCGGCCACGCTGAGACCCTCGATTTGGGTCAAACCGTTGATGAGTTCTTCGGCGATTCCCTCGCAGAAGTATTCCTGGTCCCTCTGGGGACTCATGTCCTTGAAGGGAAGAACGGCGATCGAGGGGAGGGCCTTCTCAGCGCTCGCGCCGACACCGACGAGCGAGAATTCGGATCGTTTCTTGAGGGATCGCAGAGCGCCGATCAACTCGGTCGATGTCTGGTATCGCTCGTTCGGATCCTTGGCGAGCGTCTTTTCGATCAGGCGTTCAATTTCTAGGGGCACATCGGGGTGAAGACTTCGGATCGGTTTAGGGGCTACGTTCACTATCGAATAGCTCATCGCCTGCTCGTAGTCGCCTCGGAAGGGCAGATCGCCGGTGATCATCTCGTACAAAACGATGCCCAGGGCCCAGATGTCGGTGCGGTGATCGACGTCGCCGCCCTTGAGTTGCTCGGGCGACATGTAGCTCACGGTTCCGGGCGACGTCCCGGTCCTCGTCAGTTTCGATCGCCCGCTGAGCTTGGCGAGACCGAAGTCGACGATCTTCGCCACGCCGTCGCTCGTCATGAAAATGTTGCCCGGCTTGATATCGCGGTGGACGATCCCTTTCTCGTAGGCTTTGGAAAGACCGGACGCCACCTGAATCGCGATCTCCAGCGCGTCATCGAGCTTCAAGGGACCCCGTTCGATCTTCGTCAGCAAGGACTCGCCTTCGTAGCAGGGCATCACAATGAACATGCGGCCGTCGGGGGTCTCATCAATCTCGTGTATCGAGCAGATGTTGGGATGTTCGAGGGAAGAAGCCGCCTGGGCTTCGTGGACGAAACGCTTTCTCGTCTGGTCGTCGCTCACCTGGGAAGGAAGAAACTTGAGGGCAACGAAACGATTGAGCTTGAGGTCCTCGGCCTTGTAGACCACGCCCATCCCGCCCTCGCCGAGCTTGGAGAGGATCTTGTAGTGCGATATGGTCTGACCGATCATCCAGGGCCTTCCGAGAGATCGGTGCGTGGCGTTGAGGAGGCGTTAGCTGCGGGTGATGACCTGCACCACCCGAGATTGTACCAGGAACTCGACTTCGTACCAAGCGAGTATTTGCTTGGATGGCAAGACGTTAGGACACAAGGAATGTCCGCCTCCCCGGGGTCCAAGAAATTGCTTGACTGATATGCTGAATTGCATGATAATCCACATGTGACACCTGGAATTTCTAAGTTCCAACGAACGTTAGAGTTATCATGGACACCTAATCCCATCTCCGGGTCGGCCGCCGTCTTTCTGTGGGGAGCGCGGCAGACGGGGAAGACCACGTTCCTCCACGACCGCTATCCCGATGCGAGATTCTACGATCTTCTCGACACCACTCTCAGCGCCGAACTGAGCATTCGCCCAAAGATCCTGCGCGAGGAGGTATTGGCGGAGCGTCCCTCGATCGTGGTCATCGACGAGGTCCAGCATGTGCCTCCTCTACTCGAGGAGGTCCACTGGCTTCTTGAGAACACGGCCACCCGCTTCATACTCTGCGGATCGAGCGCGCGAAAACTCCGACGACGATCCTGCAACCTCCTCGGTGGACGGGCGATCGATTATCATCTACTGCCGCTGACGACTCACGAAATCGGCGATGTCGATCTCGCTCGGCTACTTCAGTACGGGGCGCTCCCGGTCCATTATCTCGTCGACGATCCCTCGCCTCTGTTGAAGGCTTATGTGCACAACTACATCAAGGCGGAAATCATCGATGAGTCGGCGACGAGGAACATCCCCGCGTTTTCTCGCTTCCTGCAGATCGCGGGACTCTGCCACGGCCAGCAGCTCAACTACGCCAACGTCGCGCGGGAAACGGGCGTCTCGGCAAGCACCGTACGGAACTATTTCCAGATCCTGGAGGATACGCTTCTCGGGTTCACTCTGGAACCCTGGCGGCGGCGCAAGAAACGCCGTTTGGCGGAGACGGCCAAGTTCTATCTGTTCGATGTCGGCGTCGCCAATCATCTCCACCCGGAAGCGCAACGCATCGCCGAGGGTTCTGATCGTTTCGGTCGGGCTTTCGAGCACTTCGTGATCAACGAGGTGCGTGCCTACCTCGCCTACAAACGCCTCGACCATCCCATCAGTTACTGGCGGACGAGTTCCGGTTTCGAAGTCGATCTGATTGTAGGGACGATGGACCTGGCGATTGAGTGCAAATCGAACCGCGAGATTCGGACGGCCGACCTGAAAGGGCTGCAAGCGTTGAGCGAAGAGAACGCTCCGCGAAGAAAGATCGTCGTGTCTCGGCTGGAAAAACCACGCACCACCGATGACGGTGTCGAGATTCTGCCTTGGCGCAGTTTCTGTCGCGAGCTGTGGGACGGGAGGTTGATTTGAGACTTGGTTCGGGAAGGCCGCTGAAAACGGCCGCCGCTCGGCGCGGCGTCGAGGCAGAAAAGCAGTGGCCCGCTCACGGCTCCATGTTCATCTTTCGCAGCAACTCCTGATAGGCCGGGTGAGACCGCATGTTATCGTACCCGGGATCAGCCTTGAGCGACATCACGAGCAACAGATCTTGCTCTTCGACTCCCCTCACGTACCACTCCAGAGCCTTCTCCAAATCTCCCGGGCCGCGATGAATCATCGCGATCGAAGAAGGCGGAACGTGGCCCGAGTGACGCCTGGCCTCCAGTTCATCCAGCAGCCCCCGCGCCTCGGCGGTCCGGCCAGCTAACGCGTAGGCTCTGCCCAGCAGTCCCACGGTTCTCGCCATGCCCCCGGAGAGTTTGTTCGCCTTCTCCGCGAGGGCGATGGCCTGCGAGATCTCGTCGTGAATACCGAAGACATCCGTCATCTCCCGGTCGAATCGCTGGCTCCAAAGATGGTACCCGTCGCTCGCTTTGACGAGCTACGCCGTCACACGGAGCCGGTTGCCTGCCCGACGAACGCTTCCTTCCAGGATGTGCTCGACATTGAGACGCGCGCCGATCTCTCGGATATCCGCTTCCTTGCCGCGAAACGAGAACGCCGAGGTTCGCGCCATCACGCGAAGCCCCGGCACCTGCGTCAAAGCGTCGATGGCGTCCTCGGCCAGCCCGTCGCTGAAGTACTCGTTCTCCTTGTCCGAGCTCAGGTTCGCGAACGGCAGAACGGCGATCGAGGGCACTTCCTTCTCGGCGCTGCCACCGGCATCAACGAAAGAGGACTGGAATCGCCTTTTTAGCGGTTGCAGAGCAGCGATCAACTCGGTCGATTTCTGGTATCGCTCGTTCGGATCCTTGGCGAGCATCTTTTCGATGAGGCGTTCCATTTCGACGGGCACATCGGGGCGCAGGCTCCGAAGCGACTTGGGCGCTTCGTTCATGATCAAGTAGCTCACTGCCTGCTCGCAGTCCCCCCCTAAAGGGGGTCTCGCCCGTGATCATCTCGTACAGGACGACCCCCAGGGCCCAGATGTCGGAGCGGTGATCGACATCGCCGCTTCTCAGCTGCTCGGGGGACATGTAACTCACGGTCCCCGGAGCCGTCCCGGTCCTCGTCAACTTCGTCCGTCCGCTGGGTTTGGCGAGTCCGAAGTCGACGATCTTCGCGATGCCGTCACTCGTCAGGAAAATGTTACCCGGTTTGATATCCCGGTGGATCATCCCCTTTTTCGTGGGCTTTCGCCAGGCCGGAGGCCACCTGGGTGGCGATGTCTACCGCCTCGTCGAGCTTCAAGGGACCCCGTTCGATCTTCGCCTGGAGCGATTCTCCTTCGTAGCAGGGCATCACGATGAACATCTGACCTTCGGGAGTCTCGTCGATCTCACAAATGCTGCAAATATCCGAATGCTCGAGCGAAGACGCGGCCTGTGCCTCGTGGACGAAACGTTTTCTCGCCTTGTCGTCACCGACCGAATAAGAAATGTGATACAACCTTGCCGATCATATCTTGCTACTGAGAGCCACCCCTCGTTGTTCCAGTGACTTGTTTCTCGTTCACTTTCCCCAGGTAACGGTCCAGCCAATCAAGCGCAAGCCTGGCCGTCTCTTTCGTGTATCCTGACAAGCTGTGACCCGTCGGGAAGATTTCCAGCCGCTTGTCCTTTTCCGGTGTTCCCAGAAAGCGCAACAACGGTTTCTGCGACGTTTCATAAGGAAACATGTAGTCATATTTTCCGTTGAGCATCAGAATGGGGATTGTCACGCGAGGCGCATAATTGATTGCATCCATTTCGGCGGGGCTCTCCCACGTCGGCAACCCGCCGAGTCTTAGAATCCCTGTGTTGAACCGTTTTTCAACAGCCAGATACACCGGTGCCACTACGGAACCCCAACTGCTCCCGTAATAACAGAGTTTCTCACAGTCGATATCTGGGCGAGTCTCCAGATAATCGATCGACCTTCCGAGTTCTTTCCCCCAGATCAGAAAATGTTCTCTGTGGTCATTCCATGTGGTCATCGGATTGAACGTACTGTAACCGTCCCCGCGCTCGAAAGAGGCCTTGTAGATCGGGTAGAGCACCGCCCGTCCGCTTCTGACGATCAGATCCGCCGTCGACCAGCTCCAAAGGGTCTCTCCCTCTCCGCTCGAACGGATATCAAACGCCCCAGCTCCCGGGAAATAGACGAGCGTCTGATAAGGAGGCGGAACATTCTTCGGAAGGAAAAGATAGGCGAACATGCGTTCGCCCCTCTGGGCCGCATTGTAATAGATTTTCTGTTTTGTCCAGTATTTTGGGCTTTCATCCGTGAGGACGATCTCCGGATCAAGATCGATTTTGTCATACGAATAGAGACCTTCGTAGACCCGGAATATGGCATCGGAAACCGGGCTTTCCTTGGAATAGTCCCGGGGAGGGCGAAGCGAAACCGGTTCTTTGGCTTTCGTCAGGCTTGGACCTGAGGCGAGATATTTGACACATCGAAAGCCGTTCGTCAGAGACCTGTCAAACGGAGACTCGGCGTCAAGCTGGTAGAACAGGTACTCGGGATCACTCCAGGCTCCACCCCGGATGAAACGCTTTTCACCGCTGGCGTTGAAACACCATTCCCGGACATTCCCCGCCATATCAAACGCCCCGCAACGGCTGAGGCCTTGATGTTTTCCGACAGGTGCGAGACCGCCATCCACAAAATTGCTCAGCGGCAGAATCTCGGAACTGCTCCGATAGTCGGACGCCTTGAACCAGTGAAAGACCGTGGGAAGGCTCTTCCCGGCAAATTCCGCAAAGGCCGCCGCTTCATACCAGCTTATCCCGGAAACAGGAAAGCTCCCCTGTCCCTCCGGAAAGGTTTCCAGCTCCCAATTCGCCGGCCCGGGCTTTCCCGTGGCATCCTTGAATTCTTTCAGGGCTTGTGCAAAGGTGATGGGTTTCCCATCTTTGTTGAATTCATGCTTCCAAAACCTGGGGTTTTGATATCCGCCACTGTCCACGAATTCTTTGAACTGCCGGTTTGTCACCTCGTACGTATCGATCAAGAACTCGTCCAGGTCGACGGTAAAAGGACTAGAATTCGGCAGGACTCCCAGTCCCGTGTTTCCTCCCCCAACACGCACCATTCCGGTTGGAATGCTCCCGACTTCATCCAACGCAAAAATCATCGTGTCCTGTGGACTCGACGCCGCGATCTCGATGGGTTCGTATCCCCCCTTGACAACCTTCCAACGGAAGTACCCCAGCGGAAGCCTGACCTGGTCGATCGGCGTCAAACCAATGTGTTCCCATTCTCGATCCACGGCTTCGTATGGTTTGTAATAGAGGTCCGCCCCGCCGGGAGTCGTATGGAAAGAGGCTACTATTGATATCTGAGGCCAGACGTTCAAGAGTAAAGGGTCTTCTGAGATGTGTTTCTCCGCCTTTTTCGCCAGCCGGAACGCACCGTTGTAGTCTTCCTCTTCGACAAGCCGGACGATCTCGGGCATGGCTTGGTTTCGGGCCCATCGAATCCCGGCCGAGCGATGGCTGAGCCACGCTACGACGGACGCAAGAGCAACGAGGACGACGATCGCTGGGCCCGCTATGACAGGCCTTCGAACCTCGCGGAGAATCGAGCGGGTATCCACGACTTTCTTGTCGGGACTCGTGAATTCCTTTTGGACTCGTACGAGATCCTTTAGCAGCTCGGCGATCGAAGGATAGCGAGATTCCGGGTCCTTCTTCAGGGTTCGGTCCACGATGGCTTGGAAAAGGGGAGAGAGATCGGGAGACGTGTTTCGAAGAGGCTTAGGATCGTCGTTTACAATAGAGTACAGAAGCGCCGCTTCATGATCGCCTTCGAAGGGCAAGCGGCCGCAGATCATTTCGTACAGGACAACCCCAAGGGACCACATATCCGTCCGATGATCGATCTCCCGGCTCGTCGCTTGTTCAGGCGACATGTAGGCCACGGTACCCAGAGTCGTCCCTGTCCTCGTCATCCTGCCCTGACCGGCGAGCTTCGCAAGGCCGAAGTCGATAATCTTGACGACACCGTCCCTGTTGATGAAAACGTTAGCCGGTTTGATATCTCGGTGGACGATCCCCATCTGATGGGCTTTATCCAGTCCCTGACCAACTTGGACGGCGATACCGACGGCTTCTTCGAGTTTCAGCGGGCCTCGCTGGATCTTGTCCTTTAGCGTTTCACCCTCGTAGTAGGCCATGGCAATGAAGGTCTGGCCGTCGCTCGTTTCATCGATTTCGTATATCGTGCAAACATTCGGATGATCGAGGGACGATGCTGCTTGAGCTTCGTGGATGAACCGCGTTTTCGCCTCGCCGTCCCGCGTCAGCTCTGAAGGGAGAAACTTGAGGGCGACCGTCCGTTTGAGCCGAGTGTCCTCGGCCTTGTAGACCACCCCCATCCCTCCCTCGCCGAGCTTCTCGAGGATCTTGTAGTGAGAAATCGTCTGGCCGATCATGTTCGCTCCCGACTGAAGATGGCGAACGCTCGCGTGACCGTGCGTTCGCTCGTCACCCCTGCTTGGTACCCCTCGACTCTTCCTTGTCCATCTCTTCGACCCGTATTTTCATCTCGTCCACTTTCGCTTTCACATCGGCCATCATCTGTTTGAACCTGTCGTCGCCGCGGAGATTCTCCAGAGTGGGGTCTTTCTCTGCGAACCCGTAGCTCCTCCAACCGGTGTCGATCGCCTTCTGCAGCCAGTCATATGCTTCGGCCTTGTTGCCCAGGATCGCGTTGACTTGGGCTAAGTCGTACACCACGCCGGTATCCTCGCTGCCTTGCGCCAATTGTTTCTGGTCAAACTCAACGCTCCGCGCGAACATCTTCCGGGCGTCGTGCTGCCTCCCGGTTTTCCAATACACATAACCCAGACCGGTAGCCCGTGCAGACCAGGGAACTGCCCAGTATGTCACGGAATCCATGGCAACGGCTCTGGCGAGGTACTCTTCCGCGCGCCGATAATCGCCCAACGTGGTCGCTACACCTCCCATCATGAGGAGACCTGGAATGCTATTGGGATCGGACGCGAGAAGCTTTTCGCACTGCTCGATGAACCGTTGGTACTCCCCTTTTGCCAAGAACACCCAAGCCAGAAACGTTTGTGCAGACTTCAGATCAGGTTGGAGCGCGAGCGCCTTGTTGCCCCACTCTTCGGCCGCGGCGTAATCACCCATGCTCAGGTACACGGAGCCAGGTCCGGCGTAGGTGAACGCAACCAAGGGGCTCAAAGCTAGCGCTCTCTTGTGCCATCTCATGGCTTCGTCGAAATTCCCGAGCATTCCGTTGACCCACCCGATATTTGCGACCGCTGGGTAGTAGTTGGGATTGAGCCCGACCGCCTTACGATAGGTCTCGAGACTCCGCCTGAGCCATCCCTTGTACTGGTAGGCGAGCCCAAGCGCTTTGCACCCCTCGGCAAGGGTCGGGTCGAGGGATATCGCCTTGTTGCTCATCGCAATCGAGGAGTCGAGCCATGCCTGGGGAAAGTTGAATTGGGCCATTCGCTGGGCGTACGCGTCCCCCAACCCCGCGTAAGCGAGAGCATAGTCAGGATCGAGCTCGAGGGCTTTTTTGAAAAACTCGATGGCATGTTCATTGTCCGATTTGCCGTAACGGGTGTAGTATTCCCGACCCTTGAGATAGTAAGAGTAAGCATCGATGTTCCCGGTCGGCTGCTTCGTGAGTCGTTCTTCTTCCCGCGGTGAAAGCTCCGCCTCGAGAGCGGAGGCGATCTGCCGGGCCACGTCGCTTTGTATCGCGAAGACCTGCGTCAGCTCTTTGTCGTACGTGTGGGACCACAGGTGCCTGTCGCTCGCCGCGTCGATGAGCTGGGCGACGATCCGCACTTCGTTGTCCGCCCGGCGGACGCTTCCCTCGAGGATCGTGGCGACATCGAGCTCCTTCGCGATTTCCCGTATGTTCTTGGTCGTGTTCTTGTACTGCATGGTCGATGTCCGGGAGATCACGGTGAGCTCACCGATGTTCGATAGCTGGGCGATGATGTCTTCGGTGACGCCGTCGCTGAAGAATTCGTCCTCCTTGTCGCCGCTCATGTTCGTGAACGGCAGGACAGCCACCGACTTGCGGTCGGCGGCGACTGTTTTCCGCTGGCTCACCTGGAAGTTGAAGGGGTTCAAAAGGACGATGAGAACGACGGCGATCCCGACGATCGCGGCCGGGACAATGAACCTCAGCGAATTCCGTCTGGGGCTCGGAGCGACGGCGGGCTCCTCGGCCGTCGGCGTCTTCGCCGCGGGTACCGGAGGCTGCGCTGCGGAGGTCTCCACGCGACCCGTTCTCGCCGATTCCAGGGCCCTTCTCTGCCGCTTCAAATCGGCGAGCATGTCGTCGACGTGCTGGTAGCGCTCCTCGCGATCCTTCGCTAGGGCTTTGCTGACGATTCGCTGGAGGTCGTCTCCCGCTTTCTCGTTGAAACGGGCAATGGGCGGCGGCTCCTGATTGATGATCGAATACATCAACGCCGCTTGGTGCTCTCCCTTGAACGGTAGTTTGCCCGTGAGAAGTTCGTAGAGCACGACGCCGAACGAGAATATGTCTGAGCGATGATCGATCTCCTCACCCTGCGCTTGTTCCGGAGACATGTACGCGGCGGTTCCGACGGTCGAGCCTGCCTGGGTCAGTCTCGTCGCGCCCCTCACCTTCGCCAGGCCGAAGTCCATGACCTTCGTTTGACCCTTCGGCGTCACCATGACGTTCTCGCTCTTGATATCCCGGTGGGTGATCCCTTTCTCGTGCGCGGCGGCCAGACCTTCACCCGTCTGGATGGCGATATCGAGCACCCTCTTGATGGAAGGAAGTTCGGACGCCACGAGGTGCTTGAGTGTCTTACCCTCCACGAGCTCCATGGCGATGAAGAGGTGTCCCTCATGCTCGCTGATCTCGTGGATCGTGGTGATATTGGGGTGATTGAGTGCGGAAGCTGCCCTTGCTTCGTGGCAAAAGCGTTCCTTTTCAGCCGGATCGCTCGAGACGTCGCGTGGCAGAAACTTCAGGGCCACGTCGCGGTCCAAGCTCTTGTCATGGGCCTTGTAGACCACTCCCATCCCGCCCTCGCCGAGCTTCTCGAGTATCTTGTAGTGGGAGATCGTTTGGCCGATCATGGCACACCTTCCGGCGTTGGCATCGCGCGCCGTGGGGCGCGACCGATATCGATCGCGCGGCTCACGGCTCGAGCCCCAACTTCTTCATGAGCGCGACATAACGCGGATCGGAGCGGATACCGTCGAACATCGGGAAGAGCCTCACCCAAGGGAGGTTCGAGTCGCGAAGGTCGTAGGCCTTTTCCAGCCAATACATCGTGCTGTCGCGGTCACCGAGAGCGAGATACGTGGCCGCTATCGACACCTGGGTCTGGCTCCCAGAATCGGATTGCCGTATCAAGTCGGCGAGAACCGTTCTCGCTGCCCCTGTTTTTCCCGACAAGGCGAGAGAAGCGCCCAATCCTTCGCCCGCAGCATCGTCGCCCAGAGCAATCCCCTTTCCGTAGAGCGACGCGGCCTCGTCGAATCTCCTCTTCGCAAAGCCTATGCGGGCGAGCAACGTGTAACGCAGGGCATAGGTGCTATCCACGCTCAGGATTTCCCTGACAAGCGCTTCCGACTTGTCGTAATCGCGACGGTAGAAGTATTTGTTCGCCAGCATGACACTGAATGCGAGGTCGAGAGGATTGAGTTCCTTCGCGCGAATCGTCTCCTGCAGTCCTTCGTCGGACCTGCCCACGACATTGAGATACGACCCATAGTACGCATGTGCTATCGGATCGTTCGGATTGAGGGCTATCGCTTTTTCGTAATCGGCCTCCGCCCCTTTCCAGTCCCAATCGTACGTGAGCTTCACTTCGCCAAGAAGAGCGTACGCTTGAGCGATCGTTGGATCGATGCTCAACGCTTTCCGGGCGTATTTGGTGACGTTCTGAGCGTTTTCTCGAGAGGAACGCCCGCCGAGGGCAATATCGTACGCTTGGGCCAGGTCGACATAGGCCGGGGCATAAGTCGAGTCTATCGCGATCGCCTGTTCGAGGTATTCGATCCCTTTCTCCACATCGGGGACCGTCAGTTTCCAGATATAGTAATGGCCCTTGAGGTACGCCTCATGAGCAGCGGGGTTGACGGGCCGTGAAGCCGCGAGCCTTTCTTCTTCCTCGGGCGTCATCGTGACCCGTATTTCACGGGCGATCGTTTGGGCGATTTCGCTCTCCAGGGCGAGGATATTCTCGTAGTTTTGCGTGTACGTATTCGCCCACAGATGTTTCTCGGGGTCCGCGCGAACGAGCTGGGCCGTGATCCGAACTTCGTCCTGAACGCGCTGGACGGAACCCTCGACGACGGCATCCACGTTGAGCTGCTTCGCAATCTCGGGGAGCGATTGGTCGCTCTTCTTGAACCGCATGACGGAGGTTCGCGAGATGACGCGGAGCGCGTGAATCTTCGAGAGCTCCGTAATGAGCGCTTCCGTCGTCCCGTCGGAGAAGTACTCCTGCTCGGGGTCGGCGGAGAGGTTCTGGAAGGGAAGCACGGCGATCGAAGTAATCGGCTTCTCTTCGGGCTTCGAGAAGTAAGACTTCCCCACGAGCGCAGCGAGCACCACCGCCGCGATCGCGACCCCGAGCCCGATCCACAACCGTTCGCGCGAGACATTTCGACACGCAATCGGTTGCGCCTTCGTTTCTCCTTGGAGTGTTCCTTTGAGAACATCGAGATCCGAGGCAAGCTCGCTCATCCGCTGATATCGATCTTCGGAATTCTTGGCGAGCGCCTTCGTCATGAGGGGCGCTAGCTCTCTTGGCGCCTTGGGGACAAAGCGACCGACCGGTTCGGGTGCCGTGTTCAATATCGAATAGATGATCGCCTGCTCGTGCTCGCCCTTGAACGGGGGCTTCCCAGTCACCATCTCGTAGAGGACGACACCGAGCGACCAGATGTCCGACCGCTCGTCCGTCTCCTCTCCTCGGGCCTGCTCCGGCGACATGTACATCACCGTTCCCACCGTCGTCCCCGCACGCGTGAGCCTCGTCTGGGTCGCTAGCTTCGCCAGACCAAAATCGACGATCTTCGATAACCCGTCGCTTGTGACCAAAATGTTCCCCGGTTTTACGTCCCGGTGGATAATCCCCTTCTCGTGGGCCTTCGCCAGCCCCCGAGACACTTGACTCGCGATTTCGACCGCGCGACCGAGATCGAGCGGGCCTTGTTTGACGATCGCCTGGAGGGATGCCCCCTCGTAGCAGGGCATTACGATGAACATCTGTCCTTCGGGCGTCTGGTCGATTTCATAGATCGCACAGATGTTCGGGTGGTCGAGCGCGGAGACGGCGTGGGCCTCGTTGACAAAGCGTTGTGCGGCTTCGTCGTCACTCACGTGGGGAGGGAGGAACTTGAGGGCCACGGTTCTTTTGAGCTTCGTGTCCTCGGCCTTGTACACGACCCCCATCCCGCCCTCGCCGAGCTTCGAGAGGATCTTGTAGTGGGATATCGTTTGACCGATCACTTCTGGAGTCCAATCCTCTTTAGCATTTTGACAAACCTGGGATCCGAGCGAAACCGTTCGCTGATGAGAGGCCAGTTCTTGAAAAACAGCACGGCGGGGTCGTGATCCTGGAGCGCCCGTTCAATACAGGAAAACGTTGCGTCCAAATCGCCCAGACCATAGTAGATATTGCTGAAATAAAAAGGCGGCACGTAGCTCTCTTTGGCGCGTTCCTCGAGCTGGTGAAGGATCTCTGTTGCTTTTGTCACGTTACCGCTCAGTGCGTGGAAGCTCCCCAGCATACTCGCGGGATATGTCGCATGCCCGGAAAGTACCGTTGCCCGTTCCACACACTCGATCGCCTTCTCGTGTAGTCCTTTCGCAAAATAACCGTAGCCGAGATAAAGTTGCGCGTGCCAGAAATTCGGTTCGAGCTTGAGTGTATCCTGCAGGTCGGAAACGGCGCGATCGTACTCGCCTCTTAAGAACAAGAGAAGGCCGGCGACCGCATTGACAATGAGCGAAAACGGGTCCAGTTGCCGCGCCGTACGGATCTCGAGCTCGGCTTCGGCGTGCCGGCCCATCTGCGCGAGCTGAATGGCGTACCAATGGTGGGCCCAAGCATAGTTGGGATTCAGGGCGATCGCCTGCTTGAACTCCCTTTCCGCCGCTCCCCAATCCCAATCGTACGAGCAGCGAATCATCGCGAGCGACGTGTGGGCTTCGGCGAGCGTTTCATCGATCTCAAGGGCTTTGAGTGCCGCCTCCTTGGCCTTCGGATAAGCCAGCCTCGGATTCATCACCCCGTAAGATGAGTATGCCAGTAAGATGTAAGCGTCGGCCAGCCCGACGTGGGCAAGGGCATAGTCCGGATCCCCCTGAACGGCTTGCTGAAAACACGGGATGCTCGATTCGAGCGCAGCCACCGTCCGCCTGTTCCACAAATACCGCCCTTTCAGATATAGAGTGTACGCGTCGAGATTGTCGGTCTGCGGCGTTATGCACACACTCCGCTCTTCAGGCACAAGTTGCATCTTCAGTTCCCGCACGATAGCCGTTGTGATCTCGTCCTGAATCGCGAAAATGTCCTTCATGGTTCGATCGTACTGTTCCGACCAGAGGTGATAACCGTCGGCAACGTTGATGAGCTGCGCGGTGACTCGCAGGCGGTCACCCACCTTGCGGACGCTGCCTTCCATCACCGTTTCCACGTTGAGCTTCCGGCCGATTTCCCGGACGTCCGTCTTTGCGCCTTTGAACGAGAATGCCGACGTACGCGCAGCCACGCGCAAGTCCCTTATCTTGGTCAAGGCATTGATGAGATCCTCCGCCAGACCGTCGCTGAAGTACTCGTTCTCGGGATCGGCGCTCATGTTGACAAAGGGCAGCACCGCGATGGAGGGGCCCCCCTTCGCGTCCCTTCTGCAGGCATCCATGGCCGAGGATTGGCTTCGTGCCTTGAGCCGATGCAGAGCGTCTATCAATTCGGTCGAGCTCTGATATCGCTCGCTCGGATCCTTGGAGAGCGTCTTCTCGATGAGGCGCTCCATTTCCTCGGGCACGTCGGGGCGGAGACTTCGAATCGGCCTTGGAGCCTCGTTCACGATCGAATAGCTCATTGCCTGTTCGCAGTCGCCTCGGAACGGTACTTCACCGGTAATCATTTCGTAGAGCACGACGCCCAGAGCCCAGATGTCGGAGCGGTGATCGACGTCGGCGCCTCTCAGTTGCTCGGGCGACATGTAGCACACCGTTCCCGCCGAGGTTCCCGTTCTCGTCAGTCTCGTCCTCCCGCTGAGTTTGGCGAGACCGAAATCGACGATCTTCACGAGCCCATCTCTCGTGATGAGAACATTCGCCGGCTTGATGTCCCTATGAACCATCCCGGCCTCGTGGGCCTTCGACAAACCCGCCGCCGCCTGGCAAGCAATGTCCAACGCCTCCTCCGTCGTGAGAGGATCTTTCGCAATCTTCTCCTTGAGCGTGTCCCCTTCATAGCAGTCCATGGCGATGAAAAGCCGGCCGTCTTTCGTTTCATCGATCTCGTGTATCGTGCAGATGTTGTTGTGCTGGAGAGCCGATGCCGCTTGGGCTTCGTGGATGAAGCGGGCCTTGGCCTGCGTGTCCCGGGTGAGATCGGGATGGAGGAACTTGAGAGCGACGGTCCGTTTGAGCTTGGTGTCCTCGGCTTTATAGACCACACCCATCCCGCCCTCACCGAGCTTGGAGAGGACCTTATAGTGAGAAATGATCCGGCCGATCATGTTTCCGCCGTGTTCCTTTCAGCAGTCTCATCGCGACCTCACACCGCGAACTGCTCCCACTCCTCCTTCACGTGTGCCATCAACTGCTGGAACCTGGGCTCGCCGCGGAGATTGGCGAGTAAGGGGTCGTACTCGGTCAGGTAGGGGTAATTGATCATCCCTAGCTCGACGTCCCGCTCCAGCCAGTCGAGGGCCTTTTCCCTTTCATTGAGGAGAGCGTAGCACTCCGCCACCCAACACGCGTACTGGAAGTCACGCCTTGACGGCATGAGCGAGCGCGCATCGAGACGCCTCAATGCCTCGTCTCGCTTTCCTTCGAAGGCGCATTTCATGCTGAGGCCGATACCCGAGAATATCGTTCCGGGATGATCCCGGGCGAGTTCGTCGAATACGACGCACGCGCTCTCGGACTCACGCAGGTACGCGAGGCTCAGGCCGTACGCGAACTTGATCGTGGGATCGGCGGGAAACTCTCGATTGAGCTTCTGCAGGACCTCGCGCGCCTTACCGAACTTCCCTTCCCAGAGCCTGTTGAACCCCAGGTGGAAATGAGCTGCGGGGTTCAGCGGGTCGAGCCGCGCCGCCCGTTCCTCGAGAGGAATGACCACCCGGCTCTGGCCGAGGCTTCCCAGCAGGCAGCTGATGAAGTAAAGAGCGTCGAAGTCGTTGGGGTTGGCCTCGAGCACGCACTTCAAGTGCCGGATCGCTTCCCTGGGACTATCGGGGAAACGCAGCACCCCGAGGACGAAGTGGCCCTGCTGGCAGTCCGGATCCAAGGCGAAGGCCTGGTCGAGGCAGCTCTCGGCCTCCCTCCTGCACTCATCGAAGTCCCGCAGGCCGAGGTTCGAATACTGGACGTGGACGTACGCCAAGCCGGCAAAGAGAACCGCATTCGGCCCGGCGATCTCGAGGCCGGTCCACAGATATCTCAGCGCGTTCTCGAGTCCCGCCGCCGTCCACTTGAGGATCTCCTGCCTGGCCTTGAGATAGAACTCGAACGCGGGGACATTGGGAATCGGGCGTTCAGCGAGGCGCTCCGCTTCCTCCGGTGTCAGCTGCAGCTTCAAGGCATCCACGATGGAGCGGGAGACTTTCTCCTGGATGGCGAACACATCGTCCAGAGTGCCGCCGTACTTCTCCGCCCAGAGGTGGGTGTCGTTGGCGGCGTCGATGAGCTGCGCCGTGATCCGAAGGCTCGTGCCCGCACGCCGCACGCTCCCCTCGAGCACGTAGCCGACGTTGAGCTCCCGCGCGATCGTCGGCACGTCCTTATGCGAGCCCTTCAGCAGCATCGCCGACGTGCGCGAGATCACGCGCAGCGCTCGCACCTTGGAAAGATCCGTGATCAGCTCCTCGGTCAGGCCGTCGGCGAAGAACGCATTCTCTGCGTCGGGGCTCAAGTTTTCGAACGGGAGCACGACGATGGAGGGGACCTCCTTTTCAGCGGTCCCGACGGCGTCGCCGGCGCCGGATAGTGACGCGAGTCGCCGCTTGAGCGATTGCAGATCGCCCAGCAGCTCGGTCGCGTTCTGGAACCGCTTGTTCGGATCCTTGGCGAGCGTCTTTTCGATCAGGCGTTCAATTTCTAGGGGCACATCGGGGTGAAGACTTCGGATCGGTTTAGG
>JBGSIK010000107.1:0-2606 GCA_041742575.1 Candidatus Krumholzibacteriia bacterium | reverse complement strand
GCGTGTACTCGTCCTCGTGCGCTTGATAATACTCGCGAACCTCCCTCTCCGTCACCACGGCGCGCTCGTTCAGAATCTCCCTCACCAACTGATCGGCCACAAGATCTTTCCGCAGCTGCTCGAGGCGCGCTTCGATCTCCGGCGACGTCGCCAGCCCCCTTCGCACCGCTTCGCCGTAGAGCAACTCGGTGGTGATCCAACGGTCGAGGTAAGCTTTTTTCTCCTTCAGCGTCATGGCCTCCCGGTAATCCGCCGGCAGGTACGAGTCGAAGTCCCGCTGGAGCAGTTCCCGCCCATCCACCCTTGCCACGACCGAGCCTGTCTCCCTCGGCTTGCCTACGTCGCGGCGTTCGCAGCCGACCACGATCGCCAAAACGACGATAGGGGGCAGACAGCCCCCTATCGCAATCCGTCTCATCAAGCGTTTGGCCCGGGTCACGCGCAACGTTCCACCCTCAGTTCTGACGTTTCATGGGCGGGGCCCCGCCGTCGACGGGTTCACCGGGAGCCCGGTCCTTGACCGAGATTTTCTTCAGGTTCTTCTCGTTGAACTTGACGCCGAGTTCTTCCTTCCATTTCGCGAGCGTTGTATTCAGCAGCTTGTTGTTTTCGAGCTCCTTGACCGCCGCGCGAATCTCCTCGCGCGCGTCATCGATCGAGTACTCCATGGCGGGAGCCTTCTCTATCAGTTTCAGGATCATCCAACCCTTCGCCGTCTGGAACGGCTTGGAGACGTCGCCCACGCTCTCGAGTGAGAAGCCGGCTTCGTCGAGCTCGGCTTGCTCGCCCTTGGCCAACAATTCCGTCTCCCCCAGCGTTTCCTTCGTGCTTTCGTCGATCGAGTAGTTCGTCGCCACGTTGCGGAACCGCGCCCCGTCTTGCAGTTCCTGATACGCTTTGTTCGCCGTCTCGACGTCTCCCGTGAGGACCACACCGAAACGCCGTTTCTCCGGCACCTTGAAGCTTTCCTTGTGGGCGTCGTAGTACTCCTGGATCATCGTTTCGGTCACGACCGTCTTTCCCGAGATCTGATCGCTATAGAGCTTGTTGATCATCAGCTGTTCCTGCTTGCCCCTCATGAGCGCCTGGATCTCCTCGTTCTCTTCGATCTTGGAAGCCTTCATCTCTTCTTCGATGAGTTCGGCCATGATACGCTCGGTGAGGAATATCTTGATCCCGCCCAGGCGATACTCCTTACGCGGCCTGCCGAAAAACGACGCCTGATCGTAAAAATCCGAGAAATCCTTGATGGTGATGATCTTGGACCCGTACGTGACCAGCGGCCGGTCCAGGTCTTTTTCTTCGAAGTAGAGAAGCGGATACACTTCATCCTGGCGGGGCGGCGGATTGGAGATCGAACGGTCCGGAGGAAGGGCGTCGAACACGACTTGCAGGTTCTCCCACACCCAGGTCACGCCCGCACGTTCACGGATCTCGTCCGTGACCTGGTTGTTGAGCAGCATCTCATTCAGGACGCGGACCTCTTGTTCCATGGTCGCGCGGACCTTCTCGAAGGGCTCCCTCGCCCGTGGTTCGTCGCGCTTGAGGACCTTGAAGACGAAGAATCCGTACATTATCTCCACCGGCTTCGTGATCCCACCAACGGGAAGGCTGAACAGCTCCCTCCGGATCGTTGGTCCGTAGGCGCCGTAAGCCAGTGTGAACACGCGCCCGCCTTCGTCGGCGTCCGGAGCTTTTGAGTATTGTTTGCATACCGACTCGAAATCGACCCCGTCCTTCAGTTTCTGGTAGACCTCTTCGGCTTCAATCGGTGAGTCGCAAAGGATGTGCTTCGCCGAGAGCATCACACCCTTGTTCTCGTAGTGAAAACGAACCTGTTCGTCGGTCACCTTGACCTTGTCGGAGACTTTGAGCTTCAGATAACCGACCTGCAACCCCATCTGTTTGAAGGCATCCATTCCCGCCACGACGCCCTGATCCTTGTCATAGCCAAACTCGTCGGCTTTGTAGGCCATGATCTCCTTGTTCAGCATCGTCTCGACGAACTCCTTGTAGCCCTCGATTCCCGTCGCCTTAGGCAGGTAATCCGGGTGCACCTTTGCATACGCATCTTCGAACTCGGCCACGGTAATGCTGCGGTCTTTGAATTCCGCCAGTACGATTTTTTCCTTGTTCCTCCCGCAGTGGAGCAGGGAGACCGCGAAGGGGACGAGTACGATCAACAGCAACGCTCTCGAAAGCTTCATCGGAATGACTCCTTGGCTTGAATCCTCAAACGACCCACGCGTCTGCCCCAACAGGCTGTTCGATTGATCCGGTCCTCGGGACTAATCCGATGAGCGGTACGGAGGCGCGACGCGATCCCTCGCAGACGGATCGGTCGGGTCATATGGCGTAAACACTAGACTTTATTAGAAAAAAGCGCCACCTGCAACAGGTTTTTGGCCTCGAGCAACAGGCGGTCCGACGGCTCCACCACCATCCTCAGGCCGAATGTCTTACCTGACTTGAACAGCAAACGACGCTCGAAAGTTTCCACCAACCGCGTGCATTGCTCGCGCGACAGCGCCCGGTCGGGAGCGAATTCGAACTCCACGGCGCCCGAGTCCTCACCGCCCGTCCCCAGCGCTCCGGCGCCGGCGGAC
>JBGSIK010000106.1:0-4129 GCA_041742575.1 Candidatus Krumholzibacteriia bacterium | reverse complement strand
CGACGCCGAAGAACGCGCCGCCGCGATCCGCGAGCACGGCGACGGGCTGACCGAAGCCGCCCGGTTTCGCCACCGAGGCGACTCCGTCGACTGCGCCGTGCCTCGGCCAGAACCAGCGCAGAAAGTGATGGCCGAATTTCCCGTCGCGCACGGCGAGAGTTCGCTTCACGTAATAAGCTTCGGGTTCGAGGCGATAGGTGATGCGAAGCTCGATCGAGTGATCCACCCCCGCGCATTCCAGCACGAGTTCCTTCGCGCCGCCGTCAACGCGACTTTGGCTCGAGACAACGGTGAAATTCCTTTTTTTGAGCAGTATGGGGTTGTCGGCGTTGTCGGTCTTTCCCGGCGCAGACCAGTCCGTGAACATGACGTCGATCGCGAAATCGGCGTCCGTAATGAACGCAGGCGACGCATCGGTCCCTGGACGGATCGCCGTACCGGGGAGGAGCTCGAGACGTTCGGAGCGGAGCGTGCCATTCTCGATTTCGATCGAGCAGCGGATGACGCCGTTGTCGATGGAGAGCGAGGTCACGCCGTCGGCGCGTACCGGCTCCGTCCAACAGGGGACCGCGGCCAGCAGCGTGAGCGCGGCGGCCGCGGTGATCAACAGAAACAGGAAATGTCGTCTCATGATTCGGTTCCTGCTGTGCTTTTCGTCGATTGAAACCTAGCGCGTCCGCGCCGCGACAGCTCGTCCGATGGCCCCGTAGATGCACGTGCGGTCTTCATCCGAGGGGCGCCCAAAGCGGGTATTCGGCGGCAACGGCTCGGGGAAGCAGGGGTGGTCCTCGCAACTCCAGCCGGTGTAGAACAACACGATCTCCTTCTCTCCGACCACCAGGGTTGGGGCCATGAGCCCCCAGCCATCGAAATCGACGGCGGATCGGAGCAAAGTCTTGGGTTGCGAAAACGCGATTCCATCCGCCGAGATGTAGCAGACGATGGTTTCGCCGCAGTGGAATTCGCCGTCGCCCGCAGCGGTCGCGAACACATAGTAAGCCCCGTCGAAGTACTTGGTCTCGGTGATGTTGGCATCGGGGAGGATGTAGCCGTTAGACTTTTCCACCAGCGTCAGATTCGGTGTGAAGACGGCCCGGGCCATGCCTATTGTAGTAATCGTCTGGCCAGGCGCCTCGGCGGGGAGGTCCGGCCGCGCCAAACCCAAGCCGACGTAGTAAACCTCCAGCTTCCCATTCCGGATCACCACGCTCGGTTCCTGCGTGTTGTTTTCATAGGTTGTGATCGTGGTATTGTAAGGGAGCACTGGTTGCGCGACCTGAGTGAACTCAGCGCCATCGTCGAGCAAGCGCTGGCGGATCGTGCCTCCCTGGAGGTCGAGAACAGCGACGCCCACCTGGTAACGTTGCGGAAAAGGGTTGCCCCCATACGTGCCTGTCGCCGAGTAAAACAGATATAGTGTGTCTCCCAGCACAGCCGCGTGCGGCGTTTCGAGATCGCCGCAATGCCAGGCCGCAGCCCCCGGCATCACCACCGGAGCGGGGCGAAATGCCCAGGTGTAGCCGCTATCAGCCGAAAAGGCATACCCGATGGTGGCGACGACGTCCAGGATGTTGCACGCGGCGAGATTGTCCACATCCCAGCTGTAGTAGTATTTGCCTTTCGCCTTGCAGAAGTAGGACGTGTAGAAGAGGTGATAACCCTCTGCGTCCGCGATCACACCGGGATCCGTCGGGAAAATGGGCCAACCTTCGCTGCCTGAGAGAATGACTGGCGCGGAAGCGGGATCGCGCGCGAACACGAGATCGGTATCCTTCGAATCGGGCGGCTGCACTGCGTCGTCGTCGCCGCAGCCAGCGATGATGGGAGTGAGTATCAAACAGATGACCAGGGCAGTCACGTGCGCTCGTGACACAGGGATCTCCTCTCATCCGCACCGGAGAGGTTGCTGTGAGAGTTTCTCTTGTCCACACATACGGAACTGACTCCAGCTGCCCCGGTCTATTTTAGCAAAACCAATTTGCGCGACTGCGACAGCCCGCCGTGCTCGAGCACGCAGAAGTAGACCCCGGACGGAACCGACCGGCCGTCTGCGTCCCGGCCGTGCCACCGGAGGCTATGCGCGCCTCGGCTCATCCATTTGTCGGCCAGCACCTCGACCACCGCACCACGCACATCGTATATCGCGACACGGGCCATCCCGTCCGACGGCAGGTAAAACGGTATCCACGTCGTCGGGTTGAACGGGTTGGGGTAGTTCTGGTCGAGGAGAAGCGCCGGCGGCATAGCGCCCGTAGCCATGTCCTCGACCGCCGTGGGGATACCGAGGGCGCCGAAAAGGCGGAGCTTTCCATAGCCCCACGTGTCGTTGTAGACCGCCCCTGTGAACGTATCGACTTCGGCGTTCGAGGTGAGGCGATACGCCACTTCGTTCATGTCGGCGGAAGGGTAGGCCTGCTGCACCAGCGCCGCAGCCGCTGCCACATGGGGCCCCGCCGCACTCGTGCCGCTGAACTGTCGATAGCAGCCGAGAGGGTATCCGCCGGAGGACTGGTGCGACCGCGTCGAGTAAACGTCGTAGTTCCCCGGCGAGCAGATATCGAGAAGGTGCTTGCCGTCGATGCGTTCGCCGCGCCCGCTGAAGGCGCTGATCTCGCCGATATCGATCGAACCGCCGCCAACACCGTTATATCCTTCGAACCCGCGCGTCGAGTAGGAACCGTTGCAGAACGTGCTGTCCGCCGTCGCGGGCCAAGTCACGCACCGCTGATTGGTCGCATAGTCGAGCCACTCGGCGCCGCCGGCCCACGAGGTGACCTCATCGGCGACGTTGTCGATCGTCTCCACGGCCGAGCCCGAGCTGTTCGCGATGGTGAACTGCCACGTGCCGTAGCAACTCGCGTTCAGGTCCGAGTCGACGTAGAGGTCGAACTCGCACGTCCCCCGCGTGCTCGTCGAGCGGTTGAACCAGATGTAGTAGCCGTCGAGACTGGAAACGCTCCCAGTGAGCTCGACCTGGCTGCCCTTCGGGCTCCTGAGGTAGAATCTGAGATCGCTCTGCGACGTGCGCCAAAGCGTCGTTTCGTAGAGGTAGTTGATATCGGTCTGCGGAACGTTGAACCTCAGCAAGACCGATCCCGACGCGGGCGCGGTTGCGATCGCGTGCTTGTTGCCTCTGGCGAGGTTGCCTGAGGGAGTGATCTGGATGATGGTTTCGTTTTCGGTCGCTATCAATTCCTCGTCGAGCGACGAGCCGTCCAGAAAATCATACACAAACCCGCCGAACTCGTAGAGCATCACGTCCGCTCCATTGTTGCGCGCCCATGGGATGAGGAGCGAGATGGGGTTGCCGGAAAAGAAGTACCCCATGAGGATCTCGGCTTCCGGCGCGATGCCGGTGAATATATGATGCCCCACGGTGCCGCCGGCGAGAATGCCAGAAACCGAAGTGCCGTGACCGTTGGTATCGTTGTCCGACAGAATGAGATCGACGCCGCGCACACGCTCGACCTTGCTGCCGTTCATGGTGGCGTAGATTTTCGATGTGCCGAGGGCCACGAACTTTTCCCCCGGATCGATGGAGCCATTGCCGTTCTGGTCCAGGTGCACGAAGAGGCGCTCGCCATACGTGGGATCGGACTCGGTATACCCGGCCGACGGGCCGTATTCGCGCGCTCCGTTCCAGTAGGCGTCGTTGTAGAGCCAGTCCCAGTACGTCTGCAAGCCGTTCCCGGCGTTGCTCGGGTTCACGGGTCCCCAGACGTGAGCCGGGTCGTCAATCCATCCGTCGAAGAAATCGAGCGCCTCACCGTCGTCGCATTCGCCGTTTCGGTTGAGATCGATGCAGTCCATGTCGGGGTCGAAGCCGGGCGGATCCGAGTCAACCCAGTCGAAAGTGTCCCCATCCGCGAAGAAGAAGGAGGGATGAAACACGTCGATCCCGGTATCGAAATCGGCGACACGCATCCCCTTGCCGGTGAAGGGAAGCCCAAGCGGATCATCATGATGCCAAACGGAATCCGCCTCGATTTCGTGAGCGCTCACATCGAGGAGTGGGTACACGGCCGGCCGCCAGCTCCCCTCGAGGCGCAGCACGTCGGGCCGGTCCGAGAACTCGTCGATCATGGACCAAGGTGCCAAAGCGGGATAAATGGATGCCGTCCGGGCGATC
>JBGSIK010000105.1:0-7279 GCA_041742575.1 Candidatus Krumholzibacteriia bacterium | reverse complement strand
GGCGGGATCGATGCTCGGGTCCGGCGCGATCATGGTGTTGAGCGAAGACATCTGTATCGTCAAGGCGCTGGAGGTCGTGATGCGTTTCTATGCGCATGAGTCGTGCGGTCAGTGCCCGCCCTGCCGGGAGGGGACGTTCTGGCTGCACCGGCTCGTGAGCCGCATCGAACGTGGGGGCGGTAAGCGCGAAGACATAGACAGGATAATCGACATCTGCCCCGACATGATGGGTAGAACGGTGTGCGTGCTCGCCGATGCGGCGGCGATGCCGGCGGCGAGCTACGTGAAGAAATTCCGCGCCGAGTTCGAATCTCACGTCGAGCAACACGCCTGTCCCATGAAGGCGGTCAAGGTCGGAGAGCCCGGATGAGCGTCAAAGTCACTATCGACGGCCGGGAGTACGAAGCCCGGGAAGGCGAACTTCTGATCGACGTGTGCCGCCGCAACGGGATCGACATCCCGCATTTCTGTTACCATCCCGGCCTCGGGCCCGACGGCAACTGCCGCATGTGCCAGGTGGAGTTCGTCACCGAGCGCGGCGGCCGCCTGGGGATATCGTGCAAGGCCGTGGTCACGAACGGCATGCAGGTGCTCACGCAGAGCGACATGGTCAAGCGTGCGCGGGCGTCCGTGGAGGAAATGCTCCTTCTCAACCACCCGCTCGACTGCCCCATCTGCGACAAAGCGGGAGAGTGCACGCTTCAGAACTACTACATGCAGCACGACCTCAAACTCAGCCGTCAGGACTTCGAACGATCCAAGAAAGAAAAAGCGCTCGACATCGGACCGACCCTCATCCTCGACCAGGAGCGGTGCGTGTTGTGCGACCGCTGCGTCCGTTTCCTGCGCGATGTCGCTAAAGATGAGCAGCTCTACATCGCCGGACGCGGCCACGAGGCTTACCTCACCACCTTCCCCGGCCACGAGGTCACGAGCCCCTATTCGCTCAACACCGTGGACCTGTGTCCGGTCGGGGCGCTTACCGCCAAGGACTTTCGTTTCTCCTCGGCGACGTGGTTCCTGCACACCGCGCCGTCCGTGTGCACGACCTGCGCCCGCGGCTGCAGCATCGAGGTCCAGTCGAAGCGATCCAAGATCCACCGGATGCGCCCGCGCTACAACCCGAACGTCAATGGGTACTGGATGTGCGACGAGGGGCGGCTCAACTACAAATTCGTGAACGAAAACAGATACCAACACCCGCTCTGCCGGCGCGGCGGGGAGCGGTATCCCGCCACGCACGAGGAGGCGGTGGCGGAGGCGTGTCGCGTGCTGGGATTCGCCCCGGGCGCCAAACCGGAGCCGTCTTCCGGCCCGCGGGTACTGGTGCTGGTGTCGGCCACCTGCACGCTGGAGGAAATGTTTCTGGCCAAGCGCCTGGCGAAGGAAATCCTTGCCGCTCCCGTGTTCGCCGTGCGGCACGTGCCCGACGGCGTCGATGACCGCCTGCTTCGGCGGGCCGACAAGCATCCGAACACGAAGGGAGCCGAACTCCTCGGCCTCACCGTGGTGGATTGCATCGATCCCGCGAACGAACAGGTCCTTTCATCTCTCGAGGAGAAGCTCGGGGGGCGCGGGGTGCTTTTGTGCGTCGGATTCAACTACGAGATCTCCGCGGGTCTGGAAAGGCTCGTGACACGTGCGGCCGGGATCATTACACTGAGCGCGTGCCAGACCAGCCTCGGTGAGAAGGCGGACGTCGTGATCCCCGGCCTCACTTTCGCGGAGAAGGACGGCCTTCTGGTCAATTTCGAGGGACACGTTCAGCAACTGCAGGTCGCGCTCGACCGCTCGCCCACGTTTGCGCCCGCCGCGCAACAAGTGCGAAATGCGCCGCATCCGAAGAGCGATTGGAGGATCCTGGCGGATCTGCTGGCATCGCTGGGAGGCGAAGCGAATATCCAATCGGTGACGCAGGTGAGAAAAGCGATGGAGAGGTCGGAGCCCGGTTTCGGCGGCGCGGACCTGAACCGGGTCGGCGCGCTGGGACTGCGACTCGTCTCCAGCTCGGGGGCCCCGGTCGGACCGGCACGAACGGATGATCGCCGCCGCGACGGAACGTACTGATCAATAATGACGGACTATCTCATAATCACGGGGAAAGCGGTCTTCATCTGGGCCATCGCCCTCAGCTTCATTCCGCTTCTCATCTGGTTCGAGCGCAAAGGAGCTGCGTTCATTCAGGATCGCGCCGGTCCCAATCGGGCCGCTGTGGCGGGAATACGCCTGGCGGGACTCGTACATAACATCGCCGACGTGATCAAGCTGCTCTTGAAGGAACTGCTGGTCCCGCCGCATGTGAACCGCCTCTATTTCATGGTTGCGCCGCTCCTCGGCTTCACGTTCATACTGCTCGCCTTCGCTGTGATCCCGTGGGCGGACGTGCTCGAAGTCGCCGGGCGCCGGATAAGCATGCAGGTGGCCGACCTCAACGCCGGGGTCCTCTTCGTGCTGGCCGTGACGTCGCTCAACGTGTACGGCATCGTGCTGGCGGGATGGTCTTCGAACAACAAGTTCGCGCTGCTCGGCGGGTTGCGGTCCACCGCCCAGATGATCAGCTACGAGATCCCGCTGGGGCTGGGGATCGCCGGCGTGTTCATGGCTTTCCAGAGCGTCCAGCTCAATGAAATCGTCCGCGGCCAGGGCGAGCTGCTGTGGGGATTCCTGCCCAAGTGGGGCCTGATCGTCCAACCGTTGGGGTTCGTGGTGTTCCTCACGGCCGCTTTCGCGGAGACCAATCGTAACCCCTTCGACCTTCCGGAGGGTGAATCCGAGATCGTGGCGGGATACCACGTGGAGTACAGCGGCATAAGGTTCGCGCTCTTCTACATGGGCGAGTACGCGGGGATCGTGCTCTCGTCGGCGATGATCACGACGCTGTTCTTCGGCGGGTGGCAGGTGCCGTGGTTGCCGACGGACGCGCTGGTCGCCCACGCGCCGACGGTGCTCAGGGTCCTTCTGGCGGCCGGCGGGTTGGGTGCGCTCGTGTTCGCCCTGCTGATGGTTGTTTTCAGCCGCCGCGTTCGCGGCGCGTTCGGTGATCTCAGGGAGTATGAAGGTCACGTGCTGGGGATTTTCAATATCGTGGTCGCCGCCGCGCTGCTGATCATGTTTATATGGTCCTACTCCATAACGCTTCCGGAGTGGGGCGCGCGAGTGGTGGCAGCGGTGGCTCAGGTCTCCACGTTCCTTCTCAAGCTCGTCTTCTTCTGCTGGTTGTTCATATGGGTCCGCTGGTCGTTGCCCCGATTCCGGTACGACCAGCTCATGCGCCTGGGTTGGAAGAGCATGATCCCGCTCGCGTTCGTAAATCTGTTCGCGACCGGGCTGGTGCTTCTGCTCATAGGCCGGGGGTAAACCTCAGGTGGCGGTGGCATTCTACATATTGGCGTTCTTTTCGGTGTTGGGCGGGGTTTTGATGGTCACCCGAAGGAACCCGTTGAGCGGCGCTTTCGCTCTGGTGCTGTCGCTGGTTTCGCTGGCGGGGCTGTTCGCGGGACTGGCGGCGGAGTTCGTTTTCATCCTGCAGGTGCTCGTCTACGCCGGCGCCATCATGGTGCTCATCATATTCACCATCATGCTTCTGAATCTGAACCCGAACGAGATGTACGAAGCGCCCGTGGGCAGGTTCCACACCGTGGTGCTGGTAGCGTTGTGCGCGGTCGGGCTCGCCGCATTCATACAGGTCTTCTCCCAACTTCCGTCGGCGGTCACTGCCATCGGCCCCGACTTCGGAAGCATCGAGGGCGTGGGCGAGTTCATGTTGACCAGGTATCTCTACCCGTTCGAGTTGGTATCGGCGCTGTTGCTGGTGGCCATTGTCGGCGTGGTTCTGCTGGCGAAGAAGGTGATATAGCGTGGGTGAGATCACGATCCATCACTACCTGTATCTGAGCGCGATTCTGTTCTTCATCGGCGTTTATGGGGTGCTGTTCCGCCGGAACCTGATCGTCATGTTCATGTCGATCGAGCTCATGCTGAACGCCGTAAACCTGTCGTTCATCACCTTTGCCCGCTACTCCTCCAGCATGGACGGGCACGTGATCGCTTTCTTCGTGATGGCGCTGGCGGCCGGCGAGGCGGGCGTGGGATTGGCGATACTGGTGATGGTGTTCCGGAACCGGGCCACGGTGCAAGCGGACGACCTGACCCTGATGCGCGATTGACGGCCGGTTCGTAATGCGATGACTGTAAACTACTATCTGTGGTTGATTCCCGCGGCGCCCCTCCTGGGGGCGTTGGTCAACGGGTTGCTCTCCTACTCCTACTCGAAGCGGGAACGGGGACCGAACGAAGCACTGGTGTCGTTCGTCGGGTGTGTGAGCCCGCTCTTCTCTTTCGTGGTGGCCGCCGCGGTGTTTCTCCACCTGCGCGGCCTGGATCCGTCCCAACAGAGGTTGCAACAGTGGTTGGGGCACTGGATCATGGCGGGGACGCTTCAGGTCGACTTCTCCCTGTGGATCGATCAGCTCTCGATGGTGATGGTGCTGGTCGTCACCGGCGTGGGGACGATCATACACTTCTATTCGATCGGTTACATGCGCGGAGACCGCGGGTACGCGAGGTACTTCTCGTACCTCAACCTGTTCATGTTCTCGATGCTCACGCTGGTGATGGGGCAGAACCTCCCGCTTCTGTTCGTCGGCTGGGAGGGTGTGGGGCTGTGCTCGTATCTCCTCATCGGGTTCTGGTATCGCGACATCGAGAAAGCGGCGGCGGGCAAGAAGGCGTTCATCGTGAACCGCATCGGCGACTTCGCCTTCCTGCTGGGGATGTTCCTCCTCTTCGCGACCACGAGCAGGATCGGAAACCCGACCCTGGACGTTCCCATGATGAGGTCGATGGTGGAGCAGCACCCGGACCTCTTCCGTCCGATGGCGACCGCGGCGTGCCTGTTGCTGTTCGCGGGCGCGTGCGGCAAGTCCGCTCAGATCCCCCTGTACGTCTGGTTGCCGGACGCGATGGCGGGTCCCACTCCGGTGAGCGCCCTCATCCACGCCGCGACGATGGTGACCGCGGGCGTGTACATGGTTGCCCGCATGTCGTTCCTGTACCAGCTGTCCCCGACGGCGATGGTGGTGGTCGCGCTCGTCGGGGCGGCCACCGCCATCTTCGCCGCCAGCATCGGAGTCTGCCAGCGGGACATCAAGAAGGTGCTGGCATACTCGACGGTGAGCCAGCTCGGGTACATGTTCATGGGCGTGGGTGTGGGCGCGTACGCCGCCGGGATATTCCACCTGACCACGCACGCCTTCTTCAAAGCGTGCCTGTTCCTCGGCGCCGGTTCGGTGATCCACGGGCTCGGCGGCGAACAGGACCTCCTGAAGATGGGAGGTCTGCGCCGGAGTATGAAGACCACCGCGCTCACTTTCCTGGTGGCGGGGTTGGCTATCTCGGGGGTCCCGGGATTATCGGGGTTCTTCTCCAAGGACGAGATTCTGTGGGGCGCATTCAACGCGTCCGTGGGCCCGTCGTGGTTCCCGCCGCTGCTCTGGGCGATCGGATTCGTGACCGCGGGGATCACCGCTTTCTACGTTTTCCGAGCGGTGCTGCTCGCGTTTTTCGGCGGGGAACGATTGTCCCCGGAAGCGAAGGCTCACGCGCACGAATCACCCGCGGTGATGACGGTGCCGCTGATCCTGCTTGCCGCGGGATCGATCGTCGCCGGTTTCATGAACGTTCCCGCTGCCCTGGGCGGGTCGGGCGCATTCCATCATTTTCTCGAGCCGGTGTTCAGCGGCGCGTCCGCGCACGGCGCACACGCGGCCGGGAACGGTCTGGAAATGGCCGGCACCGCGGCCGGTGCCGCGGATCATGGGTTGGAGCGTGTGTTCATGGTGCTTTCCATCCTGGCGGGCCTCGCGGGGATATTGATTGCATACTTGCTCTACATCCGCCGCCCCGATACGCCGGCGCGGATCGCGGCCAAAGCGCGCGGGTTGTACAACCTCGTGTTCCACAAGTACTACGTGGACGAAGCCTACGAGCGCGCGGTGGTGCGGCCGGGGTACGCGCTTTCCGACCGCGTCTTTTTCCGGATCGTGGACGTAGGGATCATCGAGGGAGTGGTGAATGGCGTAGGGACGACGGCCAGGCTGGTCGGTGCGGCGGTGCGCCTCGTCCAGACCGGTGTGGTGCGTACGTACGCTTTGTTCATACTGATTGGATTTCTGTACGTCCTGTACCGGCTGCTGTTGTAGCCGGCGCGGGTGAGAGTTGAGGAAACGGTGGATCTGGTCAGCGTCATAATCTTCCTGCCCCTAGCCGGGGCGGTGGCGCTGCTGTTCTTTCCGCGGGGCGCGGAAACGGCCATCAGGTGGTTCTCACTGCTGGTGACGCTGGCCGTCTTTGCGTTTGCGATCGTTCTCCTGGTCCGGTTTCAAGCGGTGGCGCCCATGCAGTTCGTCCAGTCGGTGCCGTGGATTCCTTCTCTCGGCATCTCCTACCGCGTGGGCGTCGACGGCATCAGCCTGTTCCTGGTGATGCTGGTTGCGTTCCTCATGCCCATCACGGTGCTCTCCTGTTTCGGCGCCATCACCGAGCGGGTGAAAGGGTTCTTCGTCAGCATGCTCCTCCTGGAGACGGCGATGATCGGGGCCTTCGTGGCCCTCGACCTCTTCCTGTTCTACATCTTCTGGGAGGCGATGCTGATCCCGATGTACTTCCTGATCGGAATCTGGGGCGGAGAGCGCCGGATTTACGCCACGGTCAAGTTTTTCATCTACACCATGATCGGATCGCTGCTGATGCTGGTGGCGATCCTTTACATCGTGTTCGCCTACCGGGCGCAGACCGGCGTGCTCACGTTCGATTACGAGCAGCTCATGGGAGTGTTCCTCGCGCCGCGGGAACAGTGGCTGGTGTTCCTCGCCTTCGCCCTGGCCTTCGCGATCAAGGTCCCCATGTTCCCGTTCCACACCTGGCTCCCGGATGCGCACGTGGAGGCGCCGACGGCCGGCAGCGTGATCCTGGCCGGTGTGCTGCTCAAGATGGGAACTTACGGGTTCATACGGTTCGCAATGCCGATGTTCCCGGACGCTGCGCTCAAAGCCGTCCCGCTCATATCGATACTTGCGATCGTGGGGATAATCTACGGCGCATGTGTAGCCATGGTGCAGAAGGACGTGAAGAAACTGGTGGCGTATTCGTCCGTGTCGCACCTGGGGTTCGTGATGTTGGGGCTGTTCGCGCTCAACACGCAGGCGGTCGAGGGCGCCATCTCTCAAATGCTGAACCACGGACTCTCCACCGGGGCGTTGTTCCTGTGGGTGGGTGTGAT
>JBGSIK010000104.1:0-2911 GCA_041742575.1 Candidatus Krumholzibacteriia bacterium | reverse complement strand
CTGCGCCGTGCCGGCATCGAGCCTCCGGGGCTCCACGCGCGCGACGGGCTGGCGACCATCAATGGTTCGAACGTGCTCACCGCCATGAGCGCACTCCACCTGTTCGACATGGACCGTTGGCTCCGGCAGGCGGAGATCGCGTGCGCCATGTCGCTGGAAGCTTTGCTCGCCAACATGAAGCCCTACGACGTGCGGCTGCACGAGGCGCGCGGGTTCCCCGGGGCCGTGCGCTGCGCCCGGGCGATCATGAAGTGCATCGATGGAAGTGACCTTCTCTCGGGAAAGCACAAGACCCGCGTACAGGACGCGTATTCGATGCGGTCCAGCCCGCAGGTGATCGGCGCGGCCCACGATGCCCTCAAGTTCTGCAAGTCACAGGTCGAGATCGAGCTGAACGGCGTCGGCGACAATCCCATTTTCTTTCCGCAGCACAAACTCACGCTCACCGGCGCCAACTTCCAGGGCACGCCCGTGTCCCTTCCCATGGAGATGGCCGGGCAGGCAATCACGATGATTTGCGTGATATCCGAACGCCGGTTGAACCGGCTGTTGAATCCCGCCCTCAGCGCAGGCTTGCCGCCCTTTCTCACCAAGGGCGCGGGCATGTTCAGCGGCATGATGCTCAGCCAGTACACTGCGGACAGTCTCATCGTCGAGCAGAGGATTCTCTCCTCGCCCGCCGCGACGGCCTCCATTCCCGCGGCGGCTGATCAGGAGGACTTCGTTTCCATGGGCATGAATACCGCCATCAAGAACGCGCAGATTCTGGACAACGCTTACGGGGTGCTCGGCATCGAGTTCATGGCGGCGGCGCAGGCGCTGGACTTGAGAGGTTTCGGGCCGGGTCGCGGCGTGGAGGCAGCTCGCCGCGTCGTTCGCCAGCACGTCGCGTTTCTGGATGAGGACCGGCCGCTCTACCCCGATCACACGGTTATGAAAGAACTCGTGCGCTCATGCAAGATTCTCGAGGCGGTGGAAACGGTGGTCGGGCCGCTGGCGCAGCCCTGACGCAGTCACGCGATCCTGAGCTCTCTTTTCGCTTTCTTGAGGAGCGATTCCACCTCTTCGATTCGCGTCCGCAAGGTGCGGGCTTCCTCGCGCTGTCTCGCCCCAGAGATGGCATGCTGCAACGCATCGTTTGCGCCGCTGAGCATCTTGAGAGCCGCTTGATACTGGTTGTCCTTGATCTCCATTGTCGTTGTTCCTCCCGTTCTTTCACCGAAACCGTTCCGGGTGCCTCTCGTGGAAGTCCGTCCCGGTTTGATACGCGTTGGCGACGGCGAGCACCGTGGCCTCGTCGTACAACCGTCCCATGAAGCTGATGCTCCGTGGGTGTCCGTCGCCGTCGAACCCGTTCGGCAACACCACGCACGGGTGGCCCGTCAAGTTGGTGAGCAGCAGGTTGTCTCCGCCGAAAGAAGGCGCCACATACACCTCCACCTCGGCCATGATCTTGTGCATTTCCTGCATGGCCAGATAACGCATCCTGTTCGCCTGGATGTACTCGACGGCGGGGATGAACCGCGACGCCCGGAACACGTTTGGCCAAGCGTCCTTGATCTGGCGGACCATGAGATCGTCGCGGTTGGAGCGTGTGAGCTCGTCAAAGGCCGCAGCCGCTTCGGCGTTCAAGATGAAAGCCATGGCGCCTATCGGGAAGCTCGGGAGCTCGATCGCTATCAGTTCCGCCCCAAGTTCCCCGAGCTTCGCCAGGGTGGCCGCGTCGGTGCCGGAGTCCGGATAAGACGCCTCGAACAAGCTCCTGATGTAACCGATGCGGACCGCGCCGAGATCGACACCGGGATCGTAGGCGAACGGCGCGTCGACCACACCCCGGTCCACGCCGTCCGGGCCACGAATCGCATCGAACACAATCGCGCAATCTTCGACCGAGCGGCAGATCGGCCCGATCTTGTCCATCGACCAGGAAAGCGCCATCGCGCCCGTGCGGCTTACCCTTCCGTACGTAGGACGGAGCCCGGTCGTGCCGCATCGCGTCGAAGGCGAGACGATCGACCCCCATGTCTCCGTCCCGATCGCGAACGGAACCAGCCCGGCGGCCGTCGCCGACGCCGATCCGGCCGAGGATCCGCTGGAGCCCTGCTCGAGATCCCAAGGGTTTCGCGTCTTGCCGCCGTACCAGACATCACCCCACGCCAGCGCGCCCATGGTGAGCTTGGCCACCAACACCGCTCCGGCTTCATCGAGCTTTCGGATCACAGTGGCCGTTTCATCGATGACCTGGTCTTTGTAGGGCATCGCTCCCCACGTGGTACGGTATCCCGGGACGGCGAGCAGGTCCTTGGCGCCGTACGGGATTCCGTGGAGGGGCCCACGATAGCGGCCTGCCGCGATCTCTTCGTCCGCCTTGCGCGCCTGCCCGAGGGCGAGCTCGTCGGTCAGCGTCACCACGCACTCGAGCTCCGGCCCGTATTTTTTCAGTCTTTCGAGGTACATGCGGGCCAGCTCGGTCGAAGTGACTTTTCGCGTACGCACGAGTTCGGAAAGGTCGCGCACGGTGTAGAAGGCGAGGTCCTCCAGATCATCCGGCCGCTCGGTGCGTTTCGGGGGGCTCAGAACCATCCGGCGCCGGCCTTGGGATCGAGCGACTGCAAGCGGCGCCGGGTCGAACGAGAGCGCAGGGGGAACCGAATTGGATAGCGGCACCGCGCGTAGCTTCTCGTAGCTCTCGAGATTGGAGACGAGCTCCGCGATCATGGAATCTCGCTCCGCCCCGGTGAATTCGAGCCCGATCAGTTTCTCAGCCGCGGCAATGTCGGCCGAGTCGAATCGCGCCCTCTCCGCAGCCACGCCTACCAAGACACCGACCGCCGCGGCTGCGACGACCATGGCCACCGTTCGCGACACGTTCCTCATCTGTTTTTCCCTTCGGATCTCCTGGGGCGCCGCG
>JBGSIK010000103.1:0-4885 GCA_041742575.1 Candidatus Krumholzibacteriia bacterium | reverse complement strand
AAGATCGATTTGGGGGCATACGTGCTGGTGAGCGAGAACGCGCAGCGGGCCGGTGTGAGCCAGATGCAAAGCGTGCTCGCGGATACTCTGGAGGCCGTGTTCGGGGCAGTGTTCATCGACGGCGGATTCGACGCTGCCAGGAAGTCGATCGTGAAAGTCCTCCCGGATAACCCCGGCGACATCGTCTACAGAGAAGGCGCGATCAACTACAAAAGTCTGTTGCAGGAGTACATCCAGGCGCTGCACAAAGTTCCGCCCCGTTACCGGGTTCACTCGACCGCCGGACCGGACCACGACAAGGAGTTCGAGGTGGAAGTCGTGGTGCAGAGCACCATTCTGGGCAAGGGGACGGGTAAGACCAAGAAGCACGCCGAGCAAGAGGCGGCCAAATCCGCCTACCGCCGGTTGGTCAACGAGCCCGACGGCGGGTGGGAGGGGAAAGGGTAGCCGCCCGCTTGGGCATGGTTCATGCATTCCTTTATTGAGTTATGGGCCGGCCAGACATCAGAGTCCCGGAAGCGCTGTACGCCTACGGTGGCGACAAGACGACGTTGTGCCGGGAGTGTCAACTTCCCTGTAAATTGACTGTAACCAGCGTCGACTGCTTCCGGCGGCTGTTCTTGCAGGGAATGCTCGAATGCACCTACTTCGTGTACGGGTACTGCTTCCTCACCACCGAGCCCGGTTGCGTGTTTGATAACGGCGGGCACCACGAAGATTACTGGCTGTTGCTGCTGAACGATTACTTCCACAACGTCAGGAACCGCGAGGAATCCGATCCGGATTTCGTCCGCAACTCCGGAGAGCTCAAGAAACTGGTGTTCCGGCAGATAGAGGACCGGCAGGTGGTGCTATGTCGCTATTTCGAGGAATACTACAACCGGGTGATGTCGGAGGGCGGTGGACTGAGCGAGGAGATGATGGAGAAACTGGACGAGGCTTACCTGGCTCTCCTCAGCGGTACCCAGCGCAAACGTTGACGGGTCCCATCCATCAAAAACGGTATGATGCCGTGAGCACGAACCTGTCGGACGTGCGCTCTTCTTCGAGCGTGGCGAGGGAACGCTCGCCGCGCACGTGCGAATAGGCGCCGTCGATGGCCAACATGTCGCCGACCAGACCGCCCAGGCCGAAGGCGAACTGCTGCCGTTCGCCGTTCACCGTCGCCTTGGTCAGCGCGTCGTTGTCGATCCGGTCAGCCTGCAGGTAGTCGAGGGCATAGGGCCGGTACGCGTACCCAGCCCGTATCCGGAGCGGGAGCCAAGGGAGGTCGCCCTCGGCCCCGACGCGAACGCTGAACGCCTCTCGAAAAATCGTTTCCAGGGTGTTGCCGTCGCGGAACCGTTTGCGGTCGATGGCCGCTTCCGTCCAGTCCGCGTACCCGAAGTCGACGGCCAACAACGCGTGCGACGGCGAGAAAACGATCCCGACGTCGACCCGCTGGGGCAGCAGGTACTCGGATTCGATCGGTTCGCGGGATTCGGTGTAATTGTCGGGAGCATTGTCGCGATGTTCGACGATCTCGACGACACTGCTCCCTTCGATTTTCATCCAGACGGGCGTTGTGTACGAGATCCCGCCGCTCAACAACCGGTTGACGTAGAACTGGGCGCCGATGCGGCCGCCGTAGCCGTCGAGGTCGGACGCGGCGTCTTCTTTGACGAAGATGCTCGTCTTCGGGACGAAGTCGATGTAAGTGAAGTCGAACTGGCGCAGGGCGTCGATCGATCCGTCCAGCAAGAAAAACGACACGCCGCCGGAAAGCATTGCGGCGAGGTCGACTCCGACGCCCAAGTTGTAACTGTAAACGGAACCGGTCTGCTGGAACAGGTAGTTGTCGATGGTCTGCGTGGTCTCGTTGGTGCCGCTGTGGTGGATGTTGAAATAACTGGAGAAAACCCGGTGCACGCCGATGGCGCCCACGAGGTTGCCCCGGTAGGCGGGGAAGGGGAAGGCCAGGCTGACGTTGTCCATGCCGCCGTCCCGGGTGTCGATGCCGGTCGGGTTGCCGAAGAAGACGCTCCCGATTTCCTTCCGCTGCTGCTCGAGACCGAGCGACAGTTCGACGCGCTTCACACGCGCGAGCCCAGCGGGGTTGTAGAGGAGCGCGTAGGCATCGTTGGCGACGGCCGTGTATGCGCCGGCCATTCCGGCCGGCCGTGCACCCACATCGAGCGGGAAGGTGAAGCCGAGGTCCTCGAATTCCACGGTGCGATTGATGTCCTGAGAGTGGACACCGGCGGCAAAGAAGATCATCGCGGACGCCAGCGCGAGAAGCACATGTCCCCGGCGGACGTACCGGCGCCGACGCCGGGAGGGGGCAAAATCTCTCACCATGCTCTCCCGGTTGCGCGTGCAGTGGACTGTCGTCAAAGCCGCACCTCTCATCCGGTGGTGTGGACGGCCCCGGAATCGTCAGTGGAAACGCCGTGCGCCTCTCGCCGGCGTCCATCCGTGGGTAGCGCCGGTCGGTCACTCGGAGGAGCAGAGAGGAGCGCGGGCGGGACCCGGTAGTCCCAGAAGGGTTCGTACCACCACGGTACATCGTAGTAACGCGTCCAGCGGTCGCCATACCGCCCGGTGTTCGGCCGTGGGGCGGAGGCATGGTTGAACGACCATATCTGCCGGTCGGAGTGACACCCGCGGCAGCGATTGTCGGACGGGCGGGAGTAGTCGAGCTGCTGGGTCCTGGGGTGTTTGATGAGGGTGTAACAAGCCGGCAGTGCCAGGGCCAAGGCGACGACGAACAACAACACCGACAAACTGTGCGAGCGATATCGTTCCGTCATGATTGAAATGGCGTTACTTTCCTGGCTACAATATATTTGACGCGGTTAACTCGGGCAACGGGCATCTCGGTTTCGCCACCTGCAGGATTTTTCCCATGAGCAAGATTGTTCGTTTCAACTTGGGTAAGCGGCTTTCGCGGGCAGCGTTCATCATCATCTGTATGTCATCGCCGGTTCAGGCCGGGAATCCCGTCCCGGCCGCGGTCACCGCGGCGGACTCTTCCTCGGAAAGCAGCGTGTACGCCGAGTTCACTCGGGGGGTCTACCTGATGGAGACCGGTCAGCTCACCGAAGCGGCGCGGCTCCTGGAATCGGCATGGCGATCGAGCGCGTATCAAGTGCCGATCGGGCGCCGGCTGGCCGACGTCTATTTCGATCTCAAGCGTTTCGATCGGTGTGAGCTCGTGCTGGACAACATCATCAGCCAACGTCCTTCCGATTACGACGCCCTGTTGCTCAAGGCCAAGGTCCGCTACTTCGATCGGGATCGCTCGGACGCGATATCGATCCTGGAACAGATCCGCAGCGAGCACGGAGCGCGCTCCGAGTCCGAAGGCCTGCTCGGCAACATGTACGCCGAGGGGGGCGATGCGGAGAAAGCGCTCGAAGCGTACGCCCGATGTCTGGAGCTCAATCCGTCCCAGCCCTACATCCAGTACCGATACGGGACGCTGCTGGCCGAGGCTTTCCGGTACTCCGAAGCCGAAGTCGCGCTACAGGCGGCGATCGATCTCGACCCCGCGTTCATCGAACCGGCGTTGGAGCTTGCCAACATCTACGTGGAGTCGGGGCGGGCGGAGGACGCGATGCCGGTGCTGGAAGGCGCCCTCAACGCAACACCTGACAACCTGAGCGTGCTGGCGGCGCTCGCCCAAGTATACCTGGAGACGGGGCATCTGGATGAAGGGATCCGTGTTCTCGAGGACCGCAAAAGTCGCGGGCCATTGCCGCGCGAGGCGGAAATCCTGCTGGGGCGTCTGTACTACGAAGCCAAGGATTACGCGGAGGCGACCGCGATTTTCAGCGCGCTCTTCGAAAAGGAAAGCAAGAGTCCCGAGCTGGCGAGGATTCTGGGAGAGGTCAGCCTGAGAGCGGGCGACGCCGAGAAATCCGCGCGTTACTTCGACACCGCGATCGCGCTGGACCGAAGCGATTACCGCAGCTACATCGGTAAGTTCTTCGCCGCTTCGCGCAACTTCAACACCGAGGCAGCCGTCATCGAACTCGGCGAAAAAGAGCGCGCCGCGTTGCTGGATACGGCGGCTGCCCTGGTGAAGGGATACGATTTCGAAGGCAACTACGTCGTCGGCATTTCCTATCTGAGTGTGGACTCGCTGCGCATCGCCGAAACGTTTCTACTGCGCGCGAACGAGCTCAAGCAGAAGGACGAGGGCACGCTGCTGAACTTGGCGAGCGTCTACGAGAAGCTCAAGCGGTACGGGGACGCGGAGCGCCACCTCGCGGTGCTGTACGAACTCAAACCCGACGATCCCACCGTGTGCAACTTCTATGGCTACTTGCTGGCCGAGATGGACAAGGACCTCGAACGGGCCGAGAAGCTCGTCCTCAAAGCGGTGAGCGGGGACCCGGAGAACGGCTATTACCTTGACAGTCTCGGTTGGGTCTATTATCAAATGGGCGATTACGCAAGGGCCGTGGCGGAGCTGGAAAAAGCGTCACGCCGCGTCCCGGACGACCCTGTCATCCTGGAGCACCTCGGGGATGCGTACCGTGCACTCCGCCGATTCGCCGATGCCAAAGCCGCGTACGAACGTTCGATCGCGCTCCAGGACGGCAACTCGGTACTCCTTGAGAAACTTCAATCCACCACCGGAGAAAAACCGTAACCGCCAGGCCGGCGCCGCCGGGTTCGCGACTGCCACGCTGTTGCTGGGATTGGTTGCGATGGTCGTCGCCTGCGCGGGGCGAGCGCCGCACGCAGGGAAATTCGAGCCTGCGGACCCCGCGACCTGCCTTCGCGTCGATTCACTTCTGTCCGGTTGCGGGTGGGCGGAACCGTTCGAAATGAACGGGCGGATGACCATGGACGTCGAGCAGTATCGGGTCCAGGGCCGATTCGAGCTGGACTGGGACGG
>JBGSIK010000102.1:0-1827 GCA_041742575.1 Candidatus Krumholzibacteriia bacterium | reverse complement strand
CACCATCGCGCGGCTCGAGTCGATCGTGGCCGCCCGGCCGGCGCGTCCGGACTGGATCACCGGATATGCAAACTTCGAGCTGGGGCGCGTGCTCGCTTCTCAAGACCGCCTCGATGCCGCGCGCGAGAGATTCGAAGCGGTGCTCGCGGAGGAAACCGCCGCCTACCTCCGCGGCGAGGCGGAAGAAATGCTGAAAGCGCTCTCGTCTCGCGGTTCGAACACCGAAGGAAAGGGGGCCGGTGCTCTCTTTCACCTCGGCGAAGCGCGACTCCTTTCCCATGACGGCGATGGCGCCATGTCAGCCTACGAGGCGGCGGTCGACCTCGATGCCCCTCCCTGGGACGAGGAGTTTCAGATGTTCTCCGCGAGCCGGATCGCGGAGATCCTGGGCGCGCGCGGAGAATACCGCGAGGCCGCGCGCTGGACGGCAAAAGCCCGCGCTTTCTATCACGCCGAGTTTCTCGTGGACTGGGTGCTCGAGGGCCGCAAGCGGTTCTTCGCAAGGCTCGCCCACGGTGAAGAAACGCCGCCCCCCACGCTCTTTCTCCCCAGAGCGGATCGAGCGGGCCCCGCGAATGAATAGCTCAACCGTTGAAGCGGCGGGCGAGCGGGCCCGGCGGTAGAGGGAATGTGCCTGTGGCCTGTTTGGTGCCGTCGAGAAACGTCACGTAGCCGAAGCCGCCGTAGAAGACAATTTTGTAGCCCGCCTTTTCCAACGCCTTCGCGCTGTTCCCCACGATCGCGCACACCGTTCGAGTAGAATCCAGCATGTTCGGGAACGTGATGAACGCCGCGTTACCGGGCTTGTCGTACCCGACGCCGCCCACAGAGAAGTAGCCGCCCTCGAGGCGTATGTCTTCGGGCGGTTCCAGAAGCGCGTACACAACGTTCTCGCTCGCGTCGCCCAGGATGAATACACCGTTCGCCGCCAAG
Source organism: Candidatus Krumholzibacteriia bacterium (assembly GCA_041742575.1). GTDB lineage: Bacteria > Krumholzibacteriota > Krumholzibacteriia > WVZY01 > JAKEHA01 > JBGSIK01. The sequence continues at coordinate 894 of JBGSIK010000102.1, read as the reverse complement.
TCCCACTCGCCGAGCAAAGTGTCGGCTCTGACCGTCGCCTGACCGGAAGCGGCCAGCCGTTCGGCTATGGCGCGATAGGCCTCAGTCTTCTCCGCGTCCGCCGAGGACGGAAGCGCAACGATGGCGCTCTTGTCGGCCAGCACCCGGGAGATGGTAACGGGAATCTCCGCCGGGGCGAACCGCCGGAAAATATCGGATCGCGGATCCACCTCGATTCGCAGCGGGCGTTCATCGAGACGCCAGTCGAACTCGTTGCGTCCATCGCGAAGGGGCACGCGGAGATCCCGCGTGACCGTTTTGCCGACGATCGAAAGCGGCACTGCGGCGAGATCGAAACCGCCCTGGCTGGAGATGGCGACGGTCAGCTTGTAAGGCCCGCCGCGGGCGAGGGTCTCCAGCGAGACCGACTCGAGCGTGAGCTGCGGGGCCCCGGTCCGCCGCACCCACTGATCGAAGTAGCCGTCCAGCGGTTCCTGCAACGCGTCTTCGAACACCGATTCGATGTCTTCCCACGAAGCCTTCCGGAAGCGATTGTCGCGGTAGAAATCGCGCATGGCACGGTGGAACTTGTCCTCCCCCATCCTGTTCTTGAGCATGTGGAACACCATCATGCTCTTGCCGTAACCGATGACGCCGGTGACACCATCCCCCCGCGACCGGAATCCGGAGAGCGGCATGTCTGTCGAGTCGGAGACCATGACGGCGTAATCCACGTTGATGTCACGGCGGTAGGCTTCCGCCGCCGAATCGCTCAGTTCCGTCTGATAGCGGTAGTCCGCGAAATAAGTCGCCAACCCCTCGCACCAATTGCCGCTGTCGTAGTCGGGGTACACGCAGTTCCCCCACCAGTTGTGCACCACTTCGTGGCGGAGCGAGGTCTCCAGAATAAACGGG
>JBGSIK010000101.1:0-4152 GCA_041742575.1 Candidatus Krumholzibacteriia bacterium | reverse complement strand
GGATCGCGCCGCCAATGCCGCCAAGAAATGACCCCAGTACCCCCCAACGGGTCCCGCCCTTCTTCACCACCACCGCCAACCCCAGCAGCGATTCGATGATCTCCCCGAGCACGGCCAGCCCGCACACGATCGCGAACTGCGACCAGCTGAGGTCGCCGAACCCGGGGACCAGGAGCACGATGAGCGCGGTCGCCACCAGGATCCAATTGCCCGGCAGCCCCACGAAATTGAGGGTCAGAAGCGAGAAGAGAAAGAGGTAAAACAGAACGAACAGGACTTTGTACAAGACGACGAGCACGGAATTGCCCTCGGTCAGTGTCGCCTCCGGCAGCTTCGGCGTACACCCAGGGGCAAGCCGAGGTTCACGCCGAAGCCGCCGGAGACGCCATCAAGCCCGCGCCTTCGCCGGTTGCTTGGCACCCCCATGCGCCCGCCGGAGTTGCCACTCCACGAGAATGGGTGCGGCGACGAAGATCGACGAATAAGTGCTGACCAGGACGCCAACGAACATCGCGAGGGAGAAGTCCCGGATCGCCTCGCCGCCGAGCACTGTGAGTGCTATCAACACCAGCAGCACGCTCCCGCCCGTGATGACCGTGCGGGAGAGCGTCTCGTTGATGGACGCGTTCACCAGCCGGTCGAAACTCTCGCGCCGCCTGCTGTGTATGTTCTCGCGGATGCGATCGAGCACCACGATGGTGTCGTTCACCCCGTAACCGACGATCGTGAGGAGAGCCGCGATCATGGTGAGCGACACCTCCATGCCCGTCACCGATATGAAACCCAGCATGAATAGCACGGTGTGCACGAGCGCAAGAATCGCCGCGATGGCGTAACGAAACTGGAAGCGCCACGACAGGTAAACGACGATGCCGATCAGCGAAAAGATAATTGCCCAGATGGCGGCTCGGGTGAGCTCTTTGCCTATCTTCGGCCCCACTGTTTCCACGCGCCGGATTTCGACCGGCTGGTCGGTGATCTTTTCGATCAGTACGTCCTTCACGCGCTCCGCCACCTCGGTCGCATTCCCGACGCTCCCGACCTTGATGAGGTATTCGTTCAACTCGCCGAAATTCGTGACCTCGGCCTCGGTGAAGCCGGCTCCCGAGATGATGTTTCTGATGTCGCCCAGGGGCACCGGGCGTTCCAAGCGGATCTCCACCAGCGCTCCCCCTTCGAAATCGATGCTTCTCTCGAGCCCCCGATGCAGGGCGATGGATATGAAGCCGGTAACGAGCACGATGAGAGAGCCGAGCATCGCCTTGCGGCGAAAACCTATGAAGTCGATGTGAGTTTCCTTGAAGAACCGCATGTTCGATTTCCTTCTTGCTAGACGCTGAGCTTCTGCAACTGCCTGTTCGCCGTAATGAGATCGTAGACCGCGCGCGTGCACACGATCGCCGTGAACATGTTTGCGATGATGCCAATCGATAGCGTCGTCGCGAAGCCCTTGATCGGACCGGTGCCGAACTGCCACAGCACGACAGCGGTAATCAGCGTGGTCACGTTCGAGTCCAGAATGACCGCGAACGCTCGATGATAGCCCGTCTCGATGGCGCTGCGCACCGTCTTGGCTTTGGCCAGCTCTTCTCGAATTCGCTCGAAGATGAGCACGTTGGCGTCCACGGACATGCCCATGGTGAGGATGAGCCCCGCGATGCCCGGGAGCGTGAGCGCGGCGTGCAGTTTTGCCAGCGCGGCCAGAATCATGGTGAGGTTCAGGATCATGGCGGCGCAGGCCAGCAAACCGGAGAGCCGGTAGTACATCACCATGAACAGCACGACCGCGATGAAGCCGACCAGCGCCGCGTAGGAGCTGGCCACGATCGAATCCCGCCCGAGGGTGGGGCCGATCGTTCGTTCCTCGACGACGGAGACCGGCGCCGGAAGCGCGCCGGCGCGCAGAACGATGGCGAGGTCACTGGCCTCCTCGTCGGAATCCATACCGGTTATCCGGCCCTCGCCGCCGGGGATCTTGGTCTGCACCACCGGCGCGGAACGGATGCGGCCGTCCAGCACGATCGCGATGCGGCGTCCGATGTTTTCGCCCGTGAAGCGGGAGAAAATGAGCCCGCCCTCACGATTGAGCCGGAACGCGACGTTCATCATCGACGGATCGTCGGGATCCGGCCGGGTGCTCGCGTCCACCAGCGTCCGCCCGTCGAGAGTCGCGCGGTTCTCGACCAGGTAGAGGACGCGGCCCTTGCCGCCACCCTGTAGGGGTCGCACCTCGTTGCCCCACAGCAACTCGGACTGGCGCGGCAAGACGCTCTGCGCTTGCGGGGTCCCCAGAAGGGCGTTGATGAGCCCGACCTCGCGCTCGTCGACGACCACGCCGCCGTCCGCAAACGTGATCAGATGCGAGGTGAACGGCTTGTCGGCCGCCCCTTCCCGCATCGGCACCTCGAGATCTTCCGTACCCGGGAGGGACGGGAGCAGGGAGTCCACCGCGCTCGATGCCGCCACGTCCTGGCCGGTCTGCTCGGCCTGCTCGGCCTGCGCAGCCTCCTCCCCCGCTATTCCGGTGGTGTCGACGATTGATCCCTCGACTTTGACCCCCTTCAGCACCCGATCGAGCGCGTTCAGTACCTGGGCCACTTCGTCCGGTTCGCGCACCAGGCGGAACTCGAGGAGCGCCGTCGTGCCGACCAGGGAGCGGGCCCTTTCCTGGTCCTCCAGACCGGGGAGTTGGATGACGATGCGATTATCTCCCTGGCGCTGGATGATCGGCTCGGCCACGCCGAACTGATCGACGCGGTTCCGGAGGATCTCCATGACGCGGTCCGCCGCATCGGCTTTCGCATCCCCGCTCAGATTGGATTCGTCCACTTCCAGCACCAGGTACATCCCGCCCTGCAGGTCCAAACCGAGCTTGATCACGGACCCGAGATACTTGTCCATTTGTTCGGTCGACAGGCGCGCGCGCTCGTCCTTGGACATCGAATAGAACCTGAAGCTGGGATAGAGCGCCCACAAGCTGTAGACGATGGCAGCCGCAATTATGATGAGGATCCACTTCTTCCGCATGCGTTACCTCTGGCACGAATCGGCCGCGTGAGCTCAACTGCCCGTACCGCGGCGCCCTACGAACTATTAATGTTATCTATACAAACGGCTTCGCCCTTTCGCTCCAATTCATCGGACGATATCCGACCTCCCGAGACTGAGCTTCCATCGAAGATTGATGAAGAAATCCGGGGTGGCAAGGCGTATGGGCTGGAGCAAAGCGAAGTAGCATTATACATCAAGGCTTGCGGCCGTCAATGGAAAACGGCCCCGATTTCGGGCATCGCGACCAGCCCCTTCCCCACCGCCGCCCTTGTGCGGTCATCGGAACCCTCGCCCGAGCCGGCCGAAGGCCTCAGACGCGTCCCATCACGCCGAGCATTTCCCGGACCGCCCGATACAATCCCACGAAAACGGCCCGGGCGATGATCGCATGTCCGATGTTGAGCTCTTCGATGTGCGGGACCTGGAGGATGCCGGCGGTGTTGTGGTAATTGAGCCCGTGACCGGCGTGAACACGGAGACCGAGCCTGTGCGCGGCCTCCGCCACCTCCCTGATCTTGTCCAGTTCCGCCAGCTGGGCCGCTCCCCGCGCGTTCGCATATGCGCCGGTGTGAATCTCCACCGCATCGAATCCCAGGCGCGCCGCCTGCTGGATCTGCTGCGGCGACGGGTCGACGAACGCGGTCACGAGAATGTCGGCGTCCTTCAAGGTTGCCACCATCTCCGCCAGACGGGGCGGCGCCTTGACCAAATCCAGGCCGCCTTCCGTGGTGACCTCTTCTCTCTTCTCCGGGACGATGCATACCGCGTCGGGTTTGAGCGCCAGGGCGATCTCCTGCATCTCGGCCGTGGCGGCCATCTCGAGATTCAGCGCGGTCTTGACCACCTCGCGAATCAAGCGCACGTCGCGGTTCTGGATGTGCCGGCGATCTTCCCTCAAGTGAGCCGTGATCTGGTCGGCGCCGGCCATCTCGACGGCGGCAGCAGCACTCACCGGGTCGGGCTCGTACGTCTTCCGCGCCTCCCGGATCGTCGCCACGTGATCTACATTCACACCCAATCGAACCATGATTTCATCTCCTTGTTCGCCTGTCCCGGAGGTACCTTTGCAGATATTCGGCCGACTCTCGCGCGGGTCCTGTC
>JBGSIK010000100.1:0-2755 GCA_041742575.1 Candidatus Krumholzibacteriia bacterium | reverse complement strand
ATCACGATCGACACACCGGCGGCTCTCCAGGACCGACTGCGGGACGAGATCCTGGCTGTTCGCACCGACGACCCGCGACGGGCCCGAGAACTTCTGTCCGCCCATGCATCGGTGCGGCGCGCCGCGCTCTTCGGCGAGGTGGTGCATGTGATCCTCCGGGGAGGACCTGCGGAGTGGCCGGCGGTGCGGGAAGCGCTCGAGGCGAGTGGAATCGAGGTGCTGGGCGAATCGACCGCCCCGGCGTCGCTCGAGGATGTCTTCATCGACGTGATGGAGGGCGCAGATGGATGAACCCGTCCGCGTGTCCGGGCTCACGCGCAAGTTCGGGGACTTCATCGCCGTCGATGGAGTGAGCTTCGACGTCGCCCGCGGCGAAGTATTCGGGTTCTTGGGGCCTAATGGGGCGGGGAAAACCACCACGATCAAGATGCTCACCGGACTTCTGCGCCCCACGTCGGGCTCAGCGCGGGTGGCGAATTTCGACGTCTCGGCCGACCGCGACAGAGTCCGGCGCCATATCGGCTACATGTCGCAGCTGTTCTCACTCTACCCCGATCTCACCGTAGCCGAGAACATCCGGCTTTTCGCCGGTCTCTACGGTGTTACCGGCCAACGGTTCGCGGCCAGGAAGGAGTGGGTGCTGGAAATGGCGGGTCTCGGGGGCGAACAGAGCCGGCAAACGCGACATCTCGCTCTGGGTTTCAAGCAACGGCTAGCGCTGGGGTGTGCGGTGCTGCACGAGCCGCCCATCCTCTTCCTCGATGAACCGACCTCGGGGGTCGATCCCATCTCGCGCCGCAACTTCTGGGACCTCATCTATCGTTTCGCGCACGCGGGCACCGCCGTCCTCGTGAGCACGCATTATATGGAAGAAGCCGAACACTGCGATCGTCTCGCGCTCATGAACCGCGGGCGCCTGGTCGCGCTCGACCGCCCGCATGTGCTCAAGCAATCGGTGGGAGAGCCTATTTTCGAGGTCACGACCGCGAACGCGCCGGCAGCGGTCGAAGCTCTCCGCGGCCAACCCGGTGTCCTCGAGGTGACCATGTTCGGCCGCGATGTCCACGTGACGGCGGAGAACGCCGGGTTCGGAGATCGGATCGGCGGCATTCTCGCCGCGGCGGGATGCGGGGTTGAATCGGTCGGCCAGATCAAACCCTCGCTCGAGGATGTGTTCGTCTCCGTCGTGCGCCGCACGGGAGGGACGGTGGCCGGATGAAACTCACACGCCTCGCTGCCGTGAGCCGGAAGGAAGCAATCCAGCTCCGTCGGGATCCGCGGAGCCTCGTCATGGCGTTCCTGTTGCCGGTGGCGCTGATCGTGTTCTTCGGATATGCGATCAACTTCGACGTGAAGAACATCTCGATGGCGGTCGTCGATCTGTGCGAAAGCGAACGGAGCCGCGGTCTGGTCCAGTCGTTCACCAGTTCCGGTTACTTCCGGATCGTCGTGCGGCCCGAGCGCTACCAGGACGCCTGTCACCTTCTCGACCAGGGGCGCGTGCTCATGGTGCTCGTGATCGGCCCCGATTTCGACCGCGACCTCGCCGCGGGAGACGCGGTCCCCGTGCAGGTGCTTCTGGACGGATCGGACGCCAACACCGCCACCATCGCCCGCAGCTACGCCGACGCGATCGTCACGCGCTACGTTGCCACCACCATCGCGCGGGGCCGGGTGGAGTCGCTTCCCTTGGAGGCGGAAACAAGGGTGTGGTACAACGAGACGCTCGAGAGCCGCAACATGATCGTCCCCGGTCTGGTGGCGGTCATCATGTCGATCATCGCGGCCATGCTCACGGCCCTCACCGTCGCGCGCGAGTGGGAGCGGGGCACGATGGAGCAGCTTGCGTCCACTCCCGTGCAACGCGTGGAAGTAGTTGCGGGCAAGCTCGTCCCTTACGTGGGGATCGGTCTGTTCGATGTGGCACTGGCGGTCGTGGCCGGCCGACTGGTGTTCGACGTGCCCTTGCGAGGCGACATCCTGCTCCTGTCGGTTATGACGTTTCTGTTCCTGCTCGGCGCGCTGAGCTTGGGCATGATCATATCCGCGGCGACGAAGACGCAGCTGCTGGCCACACAGGTCGCGCTCCTCACGACATACCTTCCCGCGATACTGCTGTCGGGATTCATCTTTTCGGTTGCGACCATGCCGCCGGTCCTGCGCGCGATTACATGGATCGTGCCGGCCCGCTATTACGTCACCGTGACCAAAGGGATTTTTCTCAAGGGGGTGGGCCTGCGCATCCTGTGGGTGGATGCGCTGGCGATGGTGGTGTTCGCGACGGTGGGGTTCTCACTGGCGGTCCGCGTTTTTCGCAAGGAGCTCACGCCGTGATCATCGACCGCGTTCGTATTCGCGAGATGCTCGTCAAAGAACTGCGGCAGATGTTCCGCGATCCCCGCATGAAACGTGTCGTGTTCGTCGCGCCTATCCTCCAGCTTCTCGCCTTCGGCTACGCCGTGAACACCGACATCCGGAACACTCGCACGTTCATCATCGATCGCGATCGCACCTCGGTCTCGCGCGAGTTGGTGGACGCCTTCACCTCGACGGGATACTTCTCGGTGGTCGGCCGCTCCGACGATTCGTCCGACCTCGTGCGCGCCCTGGACCGTGGGCGGGCGGTGGTCGGCATCGAGATCCCGGCCGGCCTGGCCAGGGACTTGGATGCCGGACAAGGCGCGCGCGTGCAGCTGGTCCTGGACGGGACTGAGACCAACACCGCGACCGTGGCCATGGGGTACTCCGGCCAGAT
>JBGSIK010000099.1:0-1887 GCA_041742575.1 Candidatus Krumholzibacteriia bacterium | reverse complement strand
GCTCCCGGATGGTCCCGGCGAGACCGTCGAGGGCATGCTGGCCCGCCTGGAACGATCGATCTTCGACCCGGAGTACGAACCGGTACAGACCAATCAGTCGGAGGGCGAGGATATCGTCGCGGGCAGCGCGGTGAACTACTGGGATCCCGGCATCACCCAGCACGATCTTGAGACCATAGAACCGGCCGCCCGGAATCAGATCAACGTCCGTTTCGCCAGGAGAGACGGCCGCATCGTGCCGGAAGCGTACAAGATCGGCGGCCTGTATCACCGCGAGCTCGAAACCGTTCGCCACTTCCTGCGCCTGGCGCTGCCTTCGGCGGAGTCGGAGGAGCAACTCCGGTCTCTGGAAGCTCTCGTCGAGTATTACGAGAGTGGGGATGAGCGAGATTTCCGGCGGCACAGTGTTCACTGGCTCAAGTCGAACTGCCGCGTCGATTACCTCAACGGTTTCATCGAGGTGTACCTGGACCCGCGCGGGATAATCGGGCAGTTCGAGGCCAATGTCAGCACCCGGGCGGCGCCGGGGTTGATCGACCAGCTGGCCGACAACGCGCTGTATTTCGAGAAGCGCATGCCGTGGCCGGACAAGTACAAGCGTTCGCAGCTCAGTCGGCCGGTGGCGAACACGGTGAATGTCATCGTGGAAACGGGTGATGCGGGACCGGTCTCGCCGGCGGCGTATAACCTGCCCAACTACAACGACGTGCGCAGGGACCACGGGAGCAAGAACGTCATCCTCGACAACATCGAAAACTCGTGGTCACAGGAGTTGCTGGAGCGCGAAGTCGATGAGTTCTACCTGCCGGAATACCGGGAGAATGTGATACGTTACGGCCGGCCGCTGGTGCGCCGTCTCGAGGTGTACATGCACGAGATCATCGGGCACGGCTCGGGACAACCGGACGAGAAGCTGGATGGGGACCCGCGCGAACAGGTCGGCCGCGTTTATTCGGCCCTGGAAGAGTGCCGCGCGGACCTGGTGGCGCTGTGGCACATCGCCGATCCCAAACTCATCGAGATGGGAGCGTTCACGCTGCGGGAGCAGCGCGCCGTCGTCGAGACGATGTACATCAGTTACCTGCAGGGGTGGTTTTCCCGCTTCGACAGCGTTCCCGGTCTCGAGGTCCGGGAGGCCCACAACAGGGGCAGTCATACGATCCTCATGTATCTGCTCGAAAACGGCGGCAGAGCGAGCCGCGACTACGGCGTACGCGTGATCGCACGTGACGGGAATTATTTCGTTCACATCGAGGACCTGGAAGCGGTGAGAAACGGGATCGGCGAGCTGCTGCGACGCACCCAGGTGATCAAGTCAACCGGGGATCGGAAGGCGGCAGAAGCGTTGCTCGACCGCTTCGGCACGAGTCTAGACCCGAACTGGAAAGAGAACGTCTCCGCCCGCAAGCGCAAACTCAAAGCGCCCAAGATCAAGGCATTCGTTTTTCCGCGACTGGAACCGGTGATCGAGAAAGGCAGGATCGTGGACGTCCACATGCACCACGACGAAGACCTCACCGCGCAACAGTTGCGTTTCTCTCGCCTCGAGTACTCCACCTCGCTAGACGAATCGAATCCGTAACCCCCCACCTTGGGCCAATAGGGCGCGAGGGAGGGCGGCCGCTGTGGGCGCTCTCGGGCACGGCTCCCTGCGGCCGACTTTGCTCGTCGCAATTCCTAGCTCGACGGTCGCCTCGTCCCACGCAGAATGTTGATAGGCGCGGGACGCTTCGCAGGTTTTCGGCTCGCAGATGGACCCTCTCATTATGGCTCGCCGAAAAACGGCCCGCTCGGCCCACAGCAGCCGGACCCCTCGCTAACCAGAGCCCGGATGTCGCGGGCCTCCGGAGGCTACGGTGGCAGAGGGGGGCACGCATGCCGAGTCGC
>JBGSIK010000098.1:0-1701 GCA_041742575.1 Candidatus Krumholzibacteriia bacterium | reverse complement strand
GTAACTCCCGGCCTTGGGGACGGAGCGCGGCACAAAAGACACCACCGTCGATCCGATCTTCGCGCCCGCCACCTCGGCGTCGCAAATCTCGGCCAGGGCCCGCACGGTTGTCAGATGCTGGGGCGCCAGTCCGGGTTTGCGGCGCCCGGCGCGGATCTTTTCGATACACACCGGTTCGCCCGTGAGCACGGACAGCGTGAGCGCGGTGCGCACGACTTGCCCGCCGCCCTCGCCGTACGATCCGTCGATTTCAATCATCTCGAGTGCGAGTCTACACGTTCGCAGGGCGGCGTGCCAGGGCCGGGAAGCCCCGCGGGACTCGGACCAAACGAAGCGCAATTGACCGCCAAGCGCGACCGGTGATAGGCTCCACGAGCGGTTGCGAGTTCTGGTTTGAAGGCCCCCGGGGTGGGGGAATACTGTCCAAACAGAAAGGACATCGAACATGGGACGAACGGCGGTGGTGGCGGCGCTACTGCTGGCGGCGATCACTTGGGCACTACCGGCGACTGCCGATGACTGCGTGGTGTGCCATCGGAAAGTCACTCCCAACATCGTGGTGGACTGGGAGCTGAGCGCCCACAGCAAAAACGAGGTGGCGTGCGCCGACTGCCACGGGGACGAGCACACGAGCGCGGGTGATGTGGCGGAGGTAACGACGATCACGGCCAATACCTGCGCCGACTGCCACGACGTTCAGTTCCAGCAGTTTTCCAAAGGGAAGCACGCGCTCGCATGGGCCTCCTACGAGGCCATGCCGACCACGCACGCCCTGCCGATGGCCTTCGGGGCGGGAATGAAGGGGTGCGGCGGGTGCCACAAGCTCGGGCTCAAGGACGCCGCCAAGATCGCCGCGCTCAAGGAACAGGGTTCCGTCTTCGGTCATGCCTCGTGCGACGCCTGTCACACCCGGCACACATTCTCCGTCGCGGAGGCGCGCGAACCGCAGTCTTGCCAGACCTGCCACATGGGATTCGACCATCCGCAGTGGGAGATGTGGTCGTCGTCGAAGCACGGCGTGCGCTACCTGTTGAAGCAAAGCGGTGTGTTGCCGGCCACGACGCCGGCGCCCAGATGCCAGGATTGCCACATGACCGGGGGCGATCACGAAGTCCGCGCTCCGTGGGGATTCCTGGCCGTCCGCCTGCCGCTTCCCGAGGACGAGCAGTGGAAGGCAGACCAGGTGACGATCCTGCAAGCCCTCGGTGTGCTCGACCTCGACGGCAAACCAACGGCGCGGCTCGACGTGGTCAAGGCGGCGGATGTGGCTCGACTCACCGCCGAGGCCTTCACCGCCGAACGCGAGAAGCTCATCGCGGTTTGCGGCAACTGCCACTCGGAGAATTTTGCGCGGGCGGAGCTCGCGAAGGGCGACGACGCCATCCGCGAGGCGGATCGCCTCCTCGCCCAGGCCATCCGCGTGGTGGCCGGGTTGTACAAGGACGGCATCATCCCAAAACCGGCGTCCTACGCGTACCCCTTCCCGGACCTGCTCACGTTCCACGACGCCGCCACGGTGGTCGAGCAGAGGCTGTTCGAGATGCACCTCAAGCACCGGATGCGGGCGTTCCAGGGGGCGTTTCACGCGAACCCCGATTATGCGCTCTGGTACGGCTGGAGCGAGATGGTACGGGATCTGACGGACATCAAGGAGGAAGCGGCCGAACTCCGGGAACGCCACGGCCGTTGATTACACCTCGC
>JBGSIK010000097.1:0-3506 GCA_041742575.1 Candidatus Krumholzibacteriia bacterium | reverse complement strand
CGAACCCGGGATTAGGCATCTGATTACCCCAGGCACTGAAGATCGTGCGCGTGTGCCTGGCCCGATAAACAGCGTCAGCCATTCGAAGGCACTGGATATCGTTCTCCACGATGGTCGAACATATCCGCGCCAGGGCCCAATCGGTCGAGTCCGAAGATGTGACATCATGGAAAGCCGGAATCACGACAAGCCCGCGAGCGCAGCCGTCAGCGATCGCAGTGATCACGTTGCCCGCTTCTTGAGCGGCCGATTTGCCTTTGTTGTACCCCCAGGAATTGACCGATCTTCCAAGGCTGTACGGATCATCGCGCAGGTTCCAGTGGAAGTTGTATTTTTGCAGCGACGTGAGGCCGACCCTACCCGCTGCGTAGTCGTAGTACCTCCGGAGTGTGTCGCGAAGCTGGGGAGAGAACCCTTGCCCCGTTCCTCCCGGTTGATTCCACCCTCTGGTGGAAACCCCCATCTCCGCAAAGATCACGAGAGAAGCTTCGATATCGGCGGACCACAGGTCCGCATTCGCCGTATCTCCCCAAAGCGCCGCATCGTGATGGAGCGTGTGGTCTTGCATCTCGTGTCCGGCGCCGGCCATGGCGACAACTTGGGTTCTGGTCAGGCGGCCGGGCGTGTCCAGCTCGCCCGTGATAATGCCGAAGGAACCCTTGAGCCCCCAACGCTGGAGAATCGGGCAAACGCTGGTCCAGTGACCTTCGTGGGAGTCGTCGAACTGAAGGACCGCGAAGCCGCGGGGCCTGGGAAGATGACGGCCGCGGCCGGAAACGGCGGGCGCGTCGCTCGCCGATGTGACGACGATGTAGGCGAGTAGAAAAATGAGCCGGATCACACTTGTCACCGGGACTGCCGGTACCACTTGATGATCTCGGGGAGGCTCGGGCGCTTCCCGTACATGAGGATCCCCACGCGGAACACGCGCGCGCTGAAAGCGACCGCGAGATAGATCGAGACCACCATGAGCGCGATGCTCAAGGCGATCTGCCACGCGCTCGGCTCCAACACGACGATCCGCCCCAGCATGATCATGGGCGTGAAGGGAGGGATGAGCGAGAGCACCACGGCCAACGGGCTATTGGGGCTCTGTATGATGAGCATCAGCACGAGCAGCGGGATCACCATCGGCATCGTCACCAGGCCTTGGAGTTGCTGCGCGTCCTGCTCGTTGCTGCACACGGAACCGACGACGGTGAAAATCGAGGCGTAAAAGAGAAAGCCCAGGACGAAGTACACCACGAAGTAGATGAAGACGGAGATGGGCAGCTCGATGTCGGCGAGGAACGAGATGGAGGCCGCTCCTGCGTACGCTGTGATCGCAAATCCCACCACGGCCCATATTGCCATCTGCGTGAGTCCCGCAAGCCCGATCCCCACCACCTTGCCGAGCAGCAGATCCCTGGGCTCGATGGAGCTCAGCAGCACTTCCACCACGCGCGAGCTTTTTTCCTCCAGGATCCCCCGTGAGATCGCGATGCCCCACGTGAGAAGTGCCATGTAGAGGATCATGACGAAACCGAACACCAGCCCCCACTCGCTCAAGAAGCTCTTCTCCTTGACCTCGCCCTTTCCGGTAATCTGACGCACGTCGAGAGTGACATCGGTCGTGAGCGCGGAGACCTTCTCGTAGTCGAGTCCGGCGCGGGCGAGGCGCCGCTCGATCACGACGGCCGTGAAGGTGTTCTCGAACTTCTCCAGGATCTGGAAGTTCCGCACGTCACGCGTCGTGTATCGCACCCTCCCGGTATCGAACACATCGGCCGGTATCTCGAGCGCGATGTCCGCCTCGCCCGATTCCAGAGAGGCGACAAGCTCCTTCTCGTGGACCGTTGCCGGAGCCACCATGCGGAAGCGATACCTGGGTTCCCCGTTTTTGGTGGTGTCATCGACCGCGCGCGCGAAGGCCTCGCCCACCTCGCCGGTCTCGTCGGCCACGATCACATCGTACTGGTCGTCGGGAACGAGGAAGGTGATGAGCAGCGGCACCACCAGGAAAGCGAGCATCAACACCGGGACGAGGAATGTCGCCACGAGGAAGCTCTTCTTCCTGACGTGCTCGGTGTATTCGCGCCGTATGACGTGCAAAACGTTCATGCGTATCCCGCTCAGCCGGTAGAGACCTGCTCGATGAAGATATCGTGGATCGATGGGGACGCCACCTCGTACTTCCGCACCACCAGCCGGCCGCGGGCGGCGTCCAGCACGCGCGCGGGATCCGTTCCCGGCTCCAGGCGGAGGAACACCTCATTGCCGTAGTCGGCGAGGCTCGCTACACCCGGAACGTCCCGCAGGAATGCGCCGTCTCCCTCGAACCGCAGTGTGACCCCGTTCTCGCCGTACCGTTCCTTGATGGACGCGAGCGTCCCCGAGAGCACGATCTTCCCCTTGTCAATGAGGCAGATGCTCTCGCACAGCTTTTCCACCTGGTCCATCATGTGCGTGGAAAAAACCACGGTGTGACCCTTCTGCCGGTACTCGAGGATGATGTCCTTGAGGAGGTTGGTGTTCACGGGGTCGAGCCCCGAAAACGGTTCGTCGAGGATGAGAAGCTCGGGCTCGTGCAGGATCGTGACGATGAACTGAACCTTCTGCTGCATCCCTTTCGAGAGCTCCTCGGCCTTGCGCCCGGCGGAATCGCCAAGCCCGAGACGCTCCAGCCACTCTCCCCCCCGGCGCCGCGCCGTTTGGCGATCGAGACGCTTGATCTGCCCGAGGAAGGTCACCAGATCCAGCACTTTCATCTTCTTGTAGAGGCCGCGTTCCTCGGGGAGATAACCGATCCGTGACTTCTGCACGCGCTCCAGTGCATCGCCGAAGACGCGGATGGTGCCCGCGTCCGGGAGGATGATGCGCATGATCATACGGATCGCCGTCGTTTTTCCCGCCCCGGTGGGGCCGAGCAGGCCGTATATCGATCCGGCCGGCACGGAAAACGACACGCCGTCGACCGCGAGAACGCCGTCGAACGACTTGACGATCTGCTCCACTTCGACGATCTGCGTCATTCCGACCTCGTCATCATGCCTCCCCCGTAGGGGGGAGGCCCCGCAGGGGGTGAGCGGCGACCTTTCAAACCGGCCGGTCTTCCCCGGCACGCACGAGCGACAGCCGGATGAGGAGTTCCCGCATCTCGACCAGTGCGCGGTAGCGATGACTCAACGCGTTCTTCTCCTCGGGTGTCATTTCGGCCAGCGTTTGCCCCCGCGACGGAACCAGAAAAACCGGGTCATACCCGAACCCCCGCGCGCCCGTGGGCTCACGCGTGATCGCGCCGCGCAGTACACCCTCCGCCACCAGCGCGTCCACGCCATCCTCCACTCTCACCGGCAGCCCGAATTCCTTTTCCGGGTGCGCCGATAGGAACTCGCGCAACCGCTTCCCGTCCGCTTCCGACAGCACCACCGCCATAACCGTGCGGAACTCGGCTTCCCGCGCGCCTTCCGGGACGTCCCGCATCGCTTCCAGCAGCCTCTGCGTGTTCGCGGCGTATCCCGCTTTCT
>JBGSIK010000096.1:0-1879 GCA_041742575.1 Candidatus Krumholzibacteriia bacterium | reverse complement strand
GTAACTCCCTGCTGAGATCACATAGTACCATCCCGCAAAACGGGCGTTGAGCTCATCCGAGAGATCCCGCCCTTCCTTGACCTTCCTCGCCCAATCGTCGTGTGCGAGCTGGATGCCCCGCAAGCGATGGTCCTCGGCCGTCCAAAGGCTGTCCGGCTTGCTCGCAAATCCGGTGTCGCTCGGCTTTTCGGGCTCGGGAAACAACCGGGCGTCAAACGATGTCGTGATGAACAGATATCGATTCTCGCCGGGGCCCCCGGCGCCTTCACCCGAGCCCGACCCCGCGCTCACCGCCAACCCCGAACCGTAGACGATCTCGCCGAACCGGAGCACGTAGGTCACTCCTCGGGCGGTGACCGCCTGCAGTTCCCCTTCGTTGGACAGGAGCCGCCCGTCACGCGAGAAGTAGTACCCCTTCTCCTGGAGCGAAATCAGTTCCGCGTTCCCGATCTTCATGTCGGCGGTCGATTGCTCCAGCGATGCGGTGAGACCGGCCGGCTTCGGCCGCACGCCGACGATCGCCAACTCGTCGAGAGCGCGCAGCAGGTTGTTCATCTTGTAGCGATCCACTTCCTGCGTGTTCTTGAGCCTGTTCGCCGTCCATTGGTCCTCCCCGGATTTCGTGAGCACGAGCTCGTCGCGTGTGTTCACGCGCCCGGTACGTTCTTCGATCGAATAATCCCTGAGCGTGATCTTGTCGATCTCGTCTCGTTCCACCTTGAGCAGGTCCGCCTCGATCCAGTCGTTGAAGTTCGTGGAGAGCTCGAGATCGACACGCGCGGCATATACGCGTTTTTCACCGGGGACGCGGACCAGCCGTACATTCTCGCGGTCGGCGACCGGTTTGCCCATGATGAGATCGGCCAGGACGACGTCGTTCTCGCCCTTGATCGTCACCCGCGTTCCCCTTCCCCCCAGTGCGACCACTTTCTCGTCCAGGGGATCGACCACGCCGCACGCTTCGAAGTCGGCCACGTTATCGGTGCGGAAATCGTCTTTCTTCGTCCCGATCATGCCCGCGGCGGTTTTCGCCAGCCGATCCTTGCCGTCGGCGGGGTAGTCATAGTGCGACGGGATCGTCCACATCCCGTCTTTGAACATCACCTTGAACGGCTTCGCGGATCCGGTCTGCTGGTCGAACTCGATCACTTCGAGAGTGCGCGCCGCGTTGGGATCGGTGAATTCCGGGAAGAACGGCTGTCCCACGTCCGAAAACGCCTCCGGAGTGACCTGCCTCTGCTTGGTGATCAACGCGATCGCCAACAGCACCACCGCCACACCGACGAATATGAGGGTCTTCCTGCTCTCGCTCATGATCTGCTCCTCAGTCGCCTGGCCGCCGCCGCGCCCTCTTTTTCCCGCTTGCGTCTCCGCATGAAGATCACGATTCCCACCAGGAACACCGGGATCGGCGGCAGCAGCCCGGCCAGCGTCTTGATGTTGCTCTGGATACTCCGGATCTGCGATTCCATGCTCTCTTTGCTGCGTTCGATCTTGACGTTTCTTTGCGCCTCTATGGTCGCCTTGGTCGCCTCGAACCGCCGGCTTTCAACCTCCTGCAGGTTCCTCGCCATGATCATCTTGGTCTGTTCGTCCAGATCGGCCCGCCGGCGGACCTCGGCGATCTTCTCGTCGAGGCGGGCCTGGGCGTCGCCCAGCTCGCGCTGGGCCTCGAGCTCGGCCTGCTGTTCTTCCTGCGTGCGCTGGTCCGCGAACGCCCGTATTTTCGCTTCGACCGTCTCCAGGGTGCGGTGCGCCACGCGCCGCTTCCGGAGCGCGACGAACGAGTCATCCCCGACCAGAATGTCCATACAGTTGAGGAAGAAGGAGATGTTGTCGAAGTTCAGATTCTCGAACCCGCGCTTTCGGATCTCGAAGA
>JBGSIK010000095.1:0-2899 GCA_041742575.1 Candidatus Krumholzibacteriia bacterium | reverse complement strand
AGGTCGCCACGTCCGGGTGCTTCTCCAGAATCGCCTGCACCGTTCTGCGGAGCCCCCCGGTACCTTTCCCGTGGACGATTCTCACCTGGTAGATCCCCTTCCGACGGCACGCCTCCAGGTAACCGGGCACCAGGTCGCCGACGTCACGCGGATGGAACGCGTGCAGATCCAGCGTTCCGTCGATCGCCAGCTCTACCGGCTCGTCGCCGTAGGGGCCGGCCGCGCTCCGCGCGCTTCGCCCGCTGCGATAGTGGCCGTCATCATCCTCGTCTTCGTCGTCTTCGAGGTCGTCCTCGTCTTCGTCTTCGTCGTCTTCGAGGTCATCCTCATCTTCTTCGTCACGGTCGCCGAACTCGCCGCTTTCGCGGTCGTAGTAGTCATCCCGATACAACATGTCCGTTCACTCCTATGCCGGTCCCGCGGGGTCATTGCCCGCCGCGGGTAGTCCCTTGACCCTCGATCCTCTGCGCCCATTGCGCGCGAGGGCGCCGACACACGACGCCGTCAGGCAGCATCCAACACTTGCGACAGCGCTTGGGCCGTGATCTCGAGCTGCGAGGCGTGCCAGCACGCGCTGCCTTTTTTCACCACGATGACCTGGGGAGATTCGTGACGGATACCGAGATCCGTGACAATCCTCTGGGAAAGGTCGCGGCTTTCGCGCACGTCGATGACGTAAACGGAGATTTCGGGGTGCTCCTTCGCAAACGCCTCGACCTCCCGGATCGCCCGGGCCGAGATGCGGCACGCGGAGCTGTGCTTGTACAGCACCGCCGCCTCCGACCGCAACGCCGCCTCCAACGTTTCCTGATCGTATGCCCTTACTATCCCCACGGGTCTCCTCGCGGCAATGTGCCACCAGGCGCTCGGGCGCCGCCCCAATGGCTCGCGCGGATGCATTTTAAGAATTGGCGCCGAGAGAATCAAGCACGTCTCTCAAGGATGTGGCCCGAGGCGCCCGATGCCGGAAGCGTATGAGAATTATGCACTTAGCGAGGTCGAAGGGCCGGTTACCGCCCTCCCCCGTCCTTCGGCCGATCCAGGTGCGCCCCCGATTCCACATATGGCTTGAGCCGTTCCACCAGGAAATGCCACCACACCTTTTCAACCGTTTCCGCAAGGCCGGGTTCGATCTCGCCGCTGGCGTGCACGCTGAGATCGAGGCGGGTGGAGTCGTTTCCCACGTTGGAGAACTCGAACGTGTGCACCATCTGAATCGCGCGGCCCGACAGTCCCAACGGCCCCTCGAAGCGAAGCCGCTTGCCGCGGTCGGCGAAGATGACGACCGCGTGCCTGACACCGTCGCCCGATTCGTCGAAGATCTCCCAGAATCCCCCACCGGGAACGGGCTCGATATAGAACTCCAGTGGCGACTCGGAGAACGAATGGTCCCACCACTCGCCGATGTCGGCGGTGACGGCGTCGTAGATCGTCACCGGCGCTCCCGGGAGCACCAGCGTGTGCTCCACCACGAACGCGCCGGTTTGGACTTCGCGGCGCGCTGCCTCTCCCCGGCCTGACCCGGCCGTCACCAGGCACGAGAGCACCAAGATCCCCGCTGCGGCCGTCGACGCGCGGGTATGTTTGAAGGCCGGTCTCATCGTTACTCCTTCCTCCGGTCGCCGTCCGCGATCGGGACGCAGCGCCGGTCCGTGCCGCTCGAATCGCTTCACTCGATCTCCAGCACCGTCTGCATGGCCGGACGGCCGTATCGCGCGCCGCCCGTCATGACCTCCAGGTTGGGGAGCACCCGCGCCCGCCCCTCACCGTGCGTGTGCCCGCACAGCACGGTGAGTTCGCGGTGCGGATGATTCGACATACATTCCATTAGTATATCCCCGACCGCCTTGCACACAAAGAATGGGAGGTAGTCGTCGTTCGAAAGCTCCCCTTCGTACCACGCCGCCTCCCGGAACGGAGGAACGTGCGTCAGGAACACCACCTTCTCGAACGCGTCCAGCGCTCCCGGCAGCACCGAGCGCACGTGCGCCGCGGCTTCGTCACCCAGCCGCTCGAGGACCGCCAGCAGCTCCCACGGGTCGCCCACCCCCAGTTCGTCTATCAGATAGAAGTCGTTGAGCTCGACGGGACTCTCCTCGTAATTGCCGAGGCGGCCGTCACCCCATCCTTCATGCCCGATGAGCGCCGTCCTCTCCGTCAACCGATACACGCCCGACTCGCTGAGCCAGTGGAGATTCTTCTCCCGCGCGCACAGTGCGCGCACGGCTGCGCGCACACCCGCTATCGACCCGTTGTAGAAATCGTGGTTGCCAAGAACGAAGCATACCGGCACGCCCGCGCCGTCGCGCAGCCGCAGCAGGGTGTCCTCCACGGTGTCGGCCTCGGCCATGTCTCCCCCCACCAGCACCACGTCAGGCCGCGCGCGCGACACGGAGCGGAGAAGCCGTTCGACCGCGGAGGGCGATGCGGCGTCGAAGTGGATGTCGGTCAGCCAGACCGCGCGCATGACAGGGTTCGGTCGAATGCCGGAAACAGTCTCGTTACCCGGACAATTTCTCGAGACGGTCACTCGAGGATGGGCACCACGGCCTCCTGGACACCTCCGGTGATGTGCACGACGCCGGTGCGATCGACGTAGACATTCACTTCCAGGTGAACACCGAAGTCCTCCAGGTAGATCCCCGGCTCGATGGAGAAGAGGGTGTTCGGCAACACCAGCCGATCGTCGTGCGTCTCCAGATTATCCATGTTGGCACCGCTCCCGTGGATGTCCACGCCGATGCTGTGGCCGGTGCGGTGGACGAAATACTTGCCGTACCCCGCCCTCTCAACCACGTTCCGCGCCGCGTCGTCCACCTCCCAACCCCGGAGCGGCTTGCCCTCGGAGAAACGCGTGCGGACGAGGTTGACGGCCGCCGCGCGCGCGGCGGCCACGATG
>JBGSIK010000094.1:0-4252 GCA_041742575.1 Candidatus Krumholzibacteriia bacterium | reverse complement strand
TGACTGTCCGTCGAGGACGGGAAACTGGAACGTCTTGCCCACCTCGAGCGGAAGCGTCGATATCACGAGGTCCAAAGAGCCGGCGATCAAAGTGCCTCTGACCATCTGCACGTCCACGTCTTTCGGTCCATCCGGACCCTGCAGTTTCCCTTTGGCCGACTGTCCGTCGAATGTGTACTCAGCCGACATCATCTGCGGCCCGGCGACCATCTTGAACATGTACCCCTTCGGTTCGAAGTTGTCCGCGCCCAGGTCGATCGACTCCTCCATGCTGATCATGCCCGTCATCTTCGAGGCCGTGGCGATCCGGTCTTTCCCCTGCCGTTTCACGCTGACATTCATGTCGCCGAGGTTCATCTCGCTCATCTTCACGGCGTACGTGGCTTCGTGATCCTGAATCAGCGATGTGTCGAAGTCGTAATCGCTCGCCTGCACGGCCAGCTCGTCGCGCGATATCGGTTTCCCTTCGATGTCGTACAGCGCCACCGACGCGATGGGCTCCACTTTCTCGAGCACCTGGGTCGCGTCCCCGACCAGGATCATCGCCATTTGATCCGGGCGCATGTACTCCTTCATGGCTCGCTGGACGTCCTGCACCGTCACCTTGGCGACGTCCTTCCGGTATCCCTCCAGGTATTCCTTGCCGAGACCCAACAGCTTCACCTGTCCGATTTGGGTTGCGATCTGGTTGGGTGTTTCAATGGTGGTCGGAAAGTTGCCGACGAGATACGACTTGGCGTCTTCCAGCTCCTCGGCAGTAACCGGCTCGTTCACGATCCGCTCGAGTTCGTACAGCATCTGCGTGAGCGCGCTATCGGTGACTTCCGTCCGGACGCTCGCAGTGGCGCGGAAAAAGCCGACATCGACCGGCTTGGTGAAGTTGCTGTACGCGCCGTACGTCCAACCCCGCTTCTCGCGCAGGTTCAGAAACAGGCGTCCCGTCGCCCCCGCCCCGAGGACTCGGTTGGCCACGGCGACGGCCGGCCAGTCCTCATCCTTCGGGCGCAACCCCAGGTGCCCCACGTACAGATTGGTCTGGACCGACCCGGCGCGATGGTAGAGCGAGATGTTCTTCGCGGTGCGCGCCGGCGGCTCGGGGAAGACCACGCGATCGGGCTCGCCGGCTTTCCACGTTCCGAAATGCTTCTGTACCGCCGACTTCACGTCCCCCTCCCGAACGTCGCCCACGACGAAGAGGATGGCGTTGTTGGGCACGTAGTTCTTCTGATAGAACGCCACGATGTCCCCCCGCCCGACGGCCTCCACCGTTTCGACAGTCGGCTGCACGGCGTAGGGGTGATGACCGTAGACGACTTGCATGAAATGACGGTCCGCCATGGAAGCCGGATCGGAAAGCTGGAACTCGAGCGCAGTCTTGACGCGCTTGCGCTCCTCTTCGAGCTCGTCCTCCGGGAAAGTCGCGTTCATCACGACGTCGGCGAGGAACTCGTAGGCGACATTGACGTACTCGCTCAGCAACGACACGGTGACCGAGGTGAAGTCCCCCGACGAACCGGCGGAGAAGCTGCCGCCCACGGACTCGATCCATTTGGCGAGATCATCCGACGTCTTGCCCTTTGTTCCCTTGTTGAGGAGCGCGCCGACGAAACTGGCGAGCGAGGACTTGCCCTGAGGGTCGAGGGTGTCACCGGCCCGGAACACCAGATAGGCGGTCACCACGGGCTGTTCGTGGTGCTCGACCACGACGACTTCGAGCCCGTTCTTGATCTTGAATTCTTTCCATTTGGGGAACGACAGCGATTTCATCTTCTCGGCGGCCGGCGGCTGCTCCTTCGCCGACGCCACGCTCGTGAACGACGCGGCGAGAACCACCGCAAGAACACCCAGGACGATTGCTCTCAAGATCTTCATTTCTGGAATCCTCCTTCGATTTCCCGTTTCGTCTGCCACCTGTGCTACGATGCTCAAGACGTCTCCTTCTGCGGCGGCAGGGCGATCACCACCGTCCGGTTGTCCTTGCCGAGGTACTTGTTCGCCACCCGCGTTATGTCGTCCTTCGTGACTTTTGTGTAGTCGTCGAGATCGTGGTTGATGCGCGCCAGGTCATCATAGAAAAACACGTAATTCTGGATCGCTTCCGCCTTGCCCATGACCGTTTGACGGTTCTGGATGAACTCGGTCCTGAACTTGACCTTCGCCTTCTCCAATTCCTCGTTGCTGATCCCCTCTTTTTGGATCTTCTCGATCTCTTCGTAAATCAGACGTTCGCTGACGTCGATGTCCACACCCGCGTTCGCAGCCGCTATGATTCGAAGGAGGCTGGGTCCGAGACGGCCGTCGTAGAACCCGAACACGGCGAAGGCGGCTTCTTCGTCCTTGACCAGACGCTTGTGCAGGCGGCTCGACTCTCCGTCGAACAGAATTTTGCCGAGGAGTTCCAGCGCTGGGGTATCACCGCTCGCCGACTCGGGCGTGTTGTAGCCCAGGAAAACGGCGGGGACGTTCGCTTTGGGCGAGTCCACCACCGACCGGCGCTCGCCCTTGTTGATCGGCTCCGTTCCTTTGAGCTTCGGTATGGCGGCGCGGCCGGGGATGTCGCCGAAATAGTCCTCGACCATCTTCATGGTCTTTGCGGGATCGAGGTCACCCACTACGACCAGCACGGCGTTGTTCGGGGTATAGTACTTGTCGAAGAACGCCTGCACTTCCTCCACGCTCGCGGCGTCCAAATCGGACATCAAACCGATGACGGTGTGGGCGTAAGGGAGGTAGTCGAACGCGAGCGTGTCGGCAACCAGGAATGCCTTGCCATACGGCTGGTTGTCGACTCCCTGGCGGCGTTCCTCCTTCACGGTTTCGCGCTGGTTCTCGAACTTCTCCTCCGTGACCACCAGCGAGCGCATCCGGTCGGCCTCCAACCA
This sequence comes from Candidatus Krumholzibacteriia bacterium, assembly GCA_041742575.1. GTDB lineage: Bacteria > Krumholzibacteriota > Krumholzibacteriia > WVZY01 > JAKEHA01 > JBGSIK01. The sequence goes on along the minus strand of JBGSIK010000094.1, from coordinate 1,370 downwards.
GAGGCCCAGATTCAGGCGGTGGGACGGCAGCACCTCGAAATAGTTGGTGCGATCCTGCGTCGTCGATCCGTTGACGATCCCGCCGGCGTTGGTCACGTATTTGAAATGCTCGGTCTTGCCCACGTTCTCCGATCCCTCGAACATCATGTGCTCGAACAGATGCGCAAAACCGCTCCTGCCGGGATCCTCATTGGCGCTGCCGACGTGATACCAGATGTTCACGGCCACGACCGGCACGGAGTGGTCTTCGGATAGCACCACGCGCAGGCCGTTGTCCAGCTTGTATTCTTTATATTCGATGTATCCCGCTTTCTCCTCGGCCGCCGCCGCGAGAGAGGCGAGGCACACCGCGAACACCAAAAGCAAAGCAACTCGTTTCATGTTACCTCCCAGGGTATGCGGGGATCACAAACCAGCTCCATCGATGATGAGATTCACAAGTGAATACCAGCGAGCGTGGGGACTGGAGAATCACAAATTAATATCCGAATTTGCCCCCACCGTCAAGCGGCGGAGGCAAATCCGGACGACCCGAGTAACTACGGAGAAGTCATACGGGCGGATTGGATTTGCGGTTACCGTCTTTTTTCACTAGAATACAGACTCCTCGAGGTCGATCGCCAGCCAGGGACAGCCGAAACGGATCACAATGTCGCCTAAGAGAGACTACCTCACACCCCGCTCAGACGATGAGCGCGCCCTCCGGCCGTCGGCTCACGACCCGGCCCGGGGAGTGGCGTTCCATTTCGAGGGCAAAACCTGCACGGGCGCGGCCGGCGACACAATTGCTAAGGCATTGTTCCGCAATGGGATACGCACCTTCTCCCGCAGTATCAAGTACGGGCGACCCCGGAGCATCTCCTGCGGCAGGGGTCGGTGCGTCATGTGCCTGGTCGAGGTGAACGGCACCCCGGGGGTGAAGGCGTGCACCACCCCGATCGCCGAAGGTATGCGAGTTCGTCGGCAACACTACGGCCCGTTCTACGCGCCTCTCCTCACGGCGGTCCTACGGCGGACCTCGTTTCCCGCCGGTTTCTATTATCGGATGTTCACGCGGCCGCGCGCTGTTCGCCGGATGTTCTCACGAACGCTCCGCGAGATGGCCGGGGTGGGACGGATCGAGCGGAAACCGCCGGCGCCACGGCAGACTCTGCGGCGTGACAGTCCCTTTCGCCGCCTCAAGGATCGATACGATGTCGTGATTGTCGGGGCCGGACTATCGGGCATGTCGGCGGCCTCCGCCGCGGCCGCTGCCGGAGCCGAGGTGTTAGTGGTCGAAGAATACGCATTCCTGGGGGGACACGCGATCGGGCATCAGCTCGACGCCGCGCATGCGGCCTCTCGCGACGACCTGGCGCGAAAGGTCGAGG
>JBGSIK010000093.1:0-4368 GCA_041742575.1 Candidatus Krumholzibacteriia bacterium | reverse complement strand
GGTGGCAGTGAGCGATCACCGCTCAGGAAGTTCATATGGATAGCTACGAACTGCGCAGCGAGATACTGTCGAGCGGGGCGAAATATTACGTGCAATCGACCCTCGTCCCGGCGCAGCGCATGATCGTGACCTCGCTGTTTCACGAGGGGAACCTCCTCTCCAAACAGAGCGAGACATACGATCCCGCGATCGACGACGATAGGCTGCGCACGTTGGTCCGGCGCCTGCACGAAGAGCGCAAGAGCCGGATCACCTCGCTGTTTGATATCCGGGAGTCCCTGAAGAAGGAGGCCGACCCCAGGGCCCATCTCAAGCTCGGAGACGCTTTCTATCGCCAGAAACTGTTCAAAGAGTCGATGGCCGAGGTCATCCGATCGATCAAGCTGGGGGCTGAGACTTCGGGAGCGTACGCTATCCTCGGCAACTGCCTGCTCGCGCTCGGGGACCACGACAAGGCGCTCAAAGCGTTCCACAAGGGGATAGAGATTTCTCCCGAATACCCCGATCTGTTCAACGCTCTCGGACTCACGTACCTCAAGATGGAGCGGTGCCGGGACGCGGTCGACTCCTTCGACCGCGCGCTGGCGCTGAACGCGTACTACCAGGACGCGCACCTGAATCTGGCGCTCGCGCTCGCGCGCAACGTCATGCTCAAACAGGATTACGAGTTGTCCCGCGGCTTGAAATCGCGGCTCAAGGAGATCCTCGACAAGAATCTGCAGCTCAAGCCCTCGCTCGACACGGAGGACTTCCGGGCCGCGATGTCGGCGGTGGATGTGGAGCGCTACGACGTCGTCTGCGAAAAACTGTCGGACGTAAAAAGGGAGCTGGAACGCACGGCCGACAGTGACCTGTCGCTCGAGCTGTATCTGATCCTCAAGTTCCGGGCGCACGAGCTCACCGAGGAGGAAATCGATCGGTCGATCGAGCGGCTGAAACTGGAAATGGATGCCAGCCCGGGATTCGCGGATCTTCAAAACGATCTCGGAATACTGTACACTGCAAAATGCAAGATCCTGATCGACAAAGCCCACCAGGCCTTCGAGGGTGCGCTTGCGATCAACAGGAGCTTCCGTAAGGCGGAAAAAAACCTGAAGCTCACGGCGAACGACCGCCAGGGTATTCACTTTTTGCTGAAGGCGTTGTTGGACTGACTTTTGCTTAGGTGATTCAGCAGGAAAACCGTTACCATGGAAAAGCTGATCATATCCGAAGAGAGAACCGGACCGGATAACTCATTGGTATTGCTTACGTTGCGCGGGACGATCGAAACCACCAACGCGGCGGGGCTCGAGGACACGCTGGAGCGGATCATCAACGACAAGTGCTATCGCATCGTCGTGGATCTGAGCGGGGTCAAGTACATAAGCTCTGCGGGGTGGGGTATCTTCATCAGCGAGATCAAGAGGATCCGGCGCAACGCTGGTGACCTCAAGCTGGCCGCCATGACGCCCGAGGTCCGGGAAGTTTTCGAGCTGCTCGAGTTCAACAGTATCCTCAAGCCGTTTCATAGTAAAGGAGCCGCCATCAGGGATTTCCTGACGGCCGAGAAAGCGGAGCCGTCCGACGGGGATCGTGCCGAGAGCGGTAATTAACGAATGACAGCAGGGAAAGGGCACAGCATGTCGGTCGACGGAATCGTCGTCAGTGTGATGGCGGGCAACCGCGGAAACGGCGTTTCCGTGCTGAAGGTGAGCGGGTATCTGGACACCAACACCGCCGGCGAGTTGGAGAGCGCCCTCTATCAGCTCATCAAAAAAAACGAATTCAAGATCGTCGTGGACCTGTCGGGTGTGACCTACATCAGCTCGGCGGGCTGGGGCATTTTCATCGGAGAGATCAAGGATATCCGCAACAACGGCGGGGACCTGAAACTGTCGGGCATGATCGGCGATGTCTACGAGGTCTTCCAGTTGTTGGAGTTCAACACCATACTCGAGGCATACGACAAGGCCGACGAGGCGGTGGCTGCTTTCGCTTCGACGGGGAGAACGGAGGCCGGCTGATACGCATCGTTGTGCGGTCCCCTCGCGACCAATCGTGTAGTCTCGATCACATATCGCAAGTTGGCGGCGCGGTCCCTCAGGTTACCGCGCTTTTTTGTTTCCGGCCGAAGGGTCATCGAGCGGGAGACCCCCACGTCGTGAGGTCGGCGGGATCGGTGGTGATCGCGGTCCCGCGGCGGTATCCACCACCACGGGCGATTGCGCTGGTCTTTCCGGCGTGAGCCGGTATATTTTCTCAAGGCGCACAACACCGAAGCCGGCGTGAGCCGGCGGGACCCGTCCGACACGCAACACCGTCAATGATTGAAGCCGCGACAACCTTGTCCTTCCGCCAGTGGATCCCGATCCTCGCCGGAGTCCTGCTCGTGGTGGCGTACCTCGCGTACCGCCGCACTACGCCTCCCGTTTCCGGGCGCGCGCGAGTCGGTCTCACCGCGCTCCGCGCGACCGCCTTCCTGTGCCTCGTCCTGGTTTTCCTCGATCCCCGCTGCGTGCGCACCGTGGACCGGGAGGAACCGGCCAAAGTTCTCGTTCTCATGGACCGCTCGGCCAGCATGGCGTTGCCGGCGGGACCGTGGGAAGAAGCTGCGGGCGAAACCCGTTTCGACGCCGCGCGCCGGAGCGCCGCCGGGCTGAGAGAAGCCGTCGAAAAAGCCGGTGGGACCGTGGAGACGCTGTATTTCGCCAGCGGACTCTCGCCGGACCCCGTCGACAGCGTGCGGGCGGATGGGCAGGGAACCGACATCGCACAGTCGATCGAGGACGCTTACCGCCGGCATGAGGGCGAGCATCTGGCCGCCATCGCCGTTTTCTCCGACGGCGCTGAAACCGAGGACCGGCTGGTGCGCAAACCCCTCCCGGCGTTACCCGTGTTCACGGTCGGATTCGGCGACACGGCGGCGCCCGAGGACGTGCGCATCAAGGACGTCGACTACAGCAGCGTCGTGACAGTCCCCTCGCAGTCCCCGATCGAGGCGACGGTGACATTCACGGGTATGCGCGAGAAGCGCGTGACGCTGCGGCTTGCTGAGGGCGACCGCGTGGTTTTCGAGCGGGACACGGTGATGACGCCAGCGGTTCCCGAGATATCGATGCGCATCCCGGTGGAGTACCGCGAGGCGCGCCGGCGACAGTTCGTGTTCTCAGCGGAGGTCGGCGGCCACGACGCGCAGCCGGACAACAACCGCCGCGACATCGTGGTGGAAGCGGAAAAAGCGCGGGCGAAGATCGTGATCGTGGATTTGTGGCCGGGCTGGGAACTCCATTTCCTCGCCGGCCTGCTGCGACGCGAGGCTTCGTTCGACTTTGTGGTCCTCTCCATGCCTGGCCGGCCGGCGGCCCCGCTCGGTCGCCTCAGGGATCCCTCGACCTTCGAGGCGGAGCTTTCCGACTGCGACGCCGTCGTGCTCATGTCGGTCGACGAGAGTTACTTCAGCGCGTCCAGGGTCGACGCGCTCAAACGGTTCCTGCGCGATCGCGGGGGAGGGCTGCTGGTGATGCCCGGGGTCTCGTCGGTGTTCGAACACCCCGGAGTGTGGGATCAGCTTGGCGACGTGCTGCCGGTCCGCGGGCGCGCGCCGTTCCAATGGACGCTCGGTTACACCAGCGTGCTGCCGGGAGCGCAGGCGGCAGCCAATCCGATCACGTCGCACATATTGCCGCTCTTGAGCCAGTCGGATTGGCAAGAAAGGGCGCCGCTCTTGGGTTATTACGCGGCGCTTGCCCCCACGAGCGTGGGTGAGGTGCTGATGGGCGTCAAGGACCGCGGCCTGCCGGCCTTCACCTACCAAACGCTCGGAAAGGGACGGGTGGCGGTCGTGAGCGCCGGTCCACTGTGGCGGTGGAGGTTTCTCTCCGACAACAACGCGGTCTACGACGAGCTCGTCTCACGCACGTTGGACGTCCTCTCCCGGGGAGAGGACTCCGACTTGTTCGTGGTCACGGCGAAAAAAAACGTCTTCGAGGCCGGCGAGCCCGCGGTCGTTTTCGCCGAGCTTTTGAACGACAAAATGCAGCCGGTCACCAGCGCTCCGGTCCGGCTCGAGGTCGCACGCGTGGAGGAGAACGGCCAGGAGATGCCGCTCGACTTCATCCCCATGCGGCGTGACGCAGTTCAGAATACGCGCTTCAAAGCGGTGATACCGCCGCTTTCACCGGGACGTTATTTCGTTCGCGGCCGGGCGGACCTTCCCGAGCGCACGGTGGAGTCTCGCGTCCACGAGATCAGGATTTCCAGCACGTCGGTCGAGTATCGCCATATGCAACAGGACCGGGCGGCGCTCTCCGGCATAGCGCTGCGCACGGGCGGGACATACACCGATGGTGAACGGCTTGCGCCCATCCTCGACCGCTTGAAGCTGGA
>JBGSIK010000092.1:0-7540 GCA_041742575.1 Candidatus Krumholzibacteriia bacterium | reverse complement strand
GCGTCGGGTAATCGGCGACAGGACCCGCGCGACTGTCGGCCCCACGTCAGCAAAAGTACTTCCGTGCAGGACGCTACCGCTGCGTTTTGGATTCCAGCAATTCCTTCATGCGGGATTTCGGTTTTTTCGGCTTTGATGCCTCGGGCGCGCGCGATGCCTTGGTGTCGGGGGGGGCGCCCAGTCTCACCTTGGACTGTTCGACCATGATGATGCTGAGAGGGATGTCGATGGTACGGTTTGGAGGAAGCGAGCCTTCCTTGAACTCGAAGTGACCCTTGGACGTTTGCGCGAAGAGATAAACCAGCGCTTCCATGCCGGTCAACTTGCCCGCCACGCAGTGGCACGGCTCGCCGCCCTTGAGGTAAATTTTCCCCCGGCAGCCGTCGCCGCGCACGCGCAGCACTCCGGAATGCGATTCGGCGTTCAACATGAGCAGAACCTCGTGGAGGTCGAAACGCAACAATGACCCCGACAGCAGCGCTTGGGGAGAGACGATTCCAACCAACCTGCGGGTGAGAGGAGAGCGGAAAATGACCAACACCACCAGCAGCGCGAGCACTGCGGCCAGGTGCCGGTCGAGGAGCCTGCCGGCCGCGCTCAAAACGGCTTTAGCGTTGTCGAGCAGAGCGACCGCATCCGTCCTGCGGTCAACAACGGTTTCGTCCGGGGACGGCCCGCTGCGGTGGCCGAGGCGCACGAGCTCGGTGCGCGCCCAGGCGTTCTCCGGCTCCAGGCGCAGGATCTCGGCCAGCACTTCGAGTCCTTTTTCGCGGTCTTCCGGCGTATCCGAGCGCAGGAGTTGCTTCGCCTGTTCGATGAGCCCCTCAGTCTCCTCGTCACGGAGGTACTCCAGGATGGTTGAGCGAAGCTGGTAGTACTTCTCCTGCTGGGTGATTCTCAGCGCCTGATTGATGTTCGACAGCGCGGCATCCGGTTTCCCCAGATTGACATAGCAAAGCGCCCGCTTGTAGAGGAGCTCGGGGTTCCGGGGGTCGATGCTCAAGTGGACGGACAGCTTGGGAACGGCCAGCTCGTACTGTTTCTGCGCGAGCAAGGAGTCGACCTCCACGCCGAGGACGACTGAAAGCATGTGCTCGACGGAGCGCAGTCGCGCCAGTATGGCCGGACTGTCCGGCTGGATCTTGACGGCGCGAGCCAGCAGCCCACGCGCGTATTCCAGACGTCCTGACCGTTCGTATACGTTGGCCAGTTCCAGCATGGCCTGCACGTTGGAACGCTCCCGGATCAGAATCTCCTGGTAGAATTTCTCGGCGAGGTCGAGCCTCTGCAGCCCGAACGCTTCCCGCGCTTTGTCGAACAACTCCGGCACCGTGATGGAAGCGTCGAACAAGCTGTCGGCGCCCTCGGCGGACGAAGACGCGCCAGCGGCGGTTGTCGTGCCATGAGACCCACCGGGCAGCAGCGCTGCCAGCAGGCAAAACGCAGCCGTAACGGCCACCGTGGCCGGGTATTTCGAGAAACGGCAGGGAATCATCATACCCTGTCGCACGCAACATTCATACCAGGAGGGCGGATGGCGCCGGAGGCTCAAGACCCCGCCAGGGATTCGAGAATCCACGCCCGGAACCGCTCCAGGGCGCCCGGATCCCGCCGGAGGATATCGATGCCATGGCCCGCGTCGGAAAGCGGGCGCGCGTCGAGATGAGGGAAGCTCTTGACGTCGGTGAAGACTTGCAGGGTCCGCCGCACCTCGAAATCCTCGGTGCTGTAGAGGACCAGCATGGGAAGGTCGGCATGGAACGCGATTGCGTTCCGCAGCCCGCGGTCGTCCCGGTCGAACACGGGGGAGAGGTACACGACCGGCGCCGAGAGGTGACCTCGGTAGAGCGCCTTTTCCACCAGGGCGCAAGATCGCCCGGCCGCGACGACCACGACCCGGCCGTCCGCGATCGCGAACTTTTCGGCGAGGTACCGGTATCCGGCGATGATGTCGTCCACGAGCGCCTCGGCGTGGTGACCGGTGAGGTCCTCGATCGAGAGCAGGGAATCGGTGCGACTCCCACCGTGGGCGCGCAGGTCCACGCTGAGCGTGGTCACTCCGTCCACGAAGAGAAGTTCCGCGAAGGGAACAAATCCCGCACGCGTGCCTCCCAGATCGTGTATGAAGAGCACCGCCCCCCCGGGGCCGGACCCCTGGCCCCGCCGCAACGAGGCTTCCAGCCGCACGCCGTCTTCCGAGGAAATCACGACCTGCTCGGCACCCGTAGCCTCCAGCCGGCGGCGGCGGTCTTCGTTCTTGCGCTCGACGGTCTTCGCGATCACATCGTTCAGATCGCCGGTCTCGTACTTCGATTTGTCTGCGAAGAGCTTCAAGGCGTTGATGTCCTCACGGACCAACCCGCGCTCGAGCGCGATGAGTTCGAGGTACGTGTCGGCGGCTTGATCGAACGCCCCGGACCGGACGTACGCTTCAGCCAACACCCGCAGGGGGCCCGCTGCGGATTCTTCATCAACGAGCGCGATCGCCGTCTCTGCATCCCGGATGGCCTCTTCCAGCCGGCCGTTGGTGAGCTCGACCCGTGACAGCAGCTCAAAAGTGTGGCCGCGATCTAGGGACCTCGCGTCCGTGTACTTGCCCCACAGAGCGGCGTCGTAGAGCAGACTCTCCGCGCGCGCCGGCGCTTCTTTCTGCTCGAAGAGGAAGCGGGCGTAGGCGTTGAGCGTGCCGACATCGTAGGGGTAGAAGGAGAGGATCCGCCGGTAGCAGGGTTCCACCTTGTCTGTCTCACCGACGAATTCGTACAGCTCGATCAACCAGCGGAGGAATACGACCTGGTTCGGGGCGGGCATGTCCCTGGGGTCCTCGAGTATCGACTCGATCTGTTCGATCTGCACCGCGGCGTCGGCGCGCAGGTCTATCACGCCCCCGGCCGTCTGCGAGCACACGGCGGGCGCGAAGAGGACGAGCATGAACAAAGCAATGGCCGTTCTCATTTACAACCCGAGCTGCGGGGCGATGTCCTGCATCGCCACGGCGACGTTTTGAATGTGCTCGTCGATTTCGAGCCCGAGCAACCCCGCGCCCGCGATGACGTCATCACGGCGCACGTTCCGGGCAAACGCCTTGTCCTTCATTTTTTTGCGGACCGACTGCGGCGTGACCTCGGCTACCTTCTTCGACGGCCGGACCAGGGCGACGGCAGTGATGAAACCGGTGAGCTCGTCCACCGCGAAGAGCGTCTTCTCGAGGAGGGTCTCCCTCGACACTCCGGTGTGGTCGGCGTGGGAGAGGATCGCGCGGACGATGAACTCATCGGTTCCGCGCTCGCGGAGGATGGCGGCGCCCCGCGTCGGGTGCTCCTCGGGCGTGGGATGCTTCTCGTAGTCGAAGTCGTGGAGGAGCCCGACCGCTCCCCAGACCTCCTCGTCCTCCCCGAACTTGCGGGCGTAGAACCGCATCGCAGCCTCCACTGCCAGCGCGTGCTTCAAGAGATTCTCGTTCTGCGTGAACTCGGTCAAAAGCCCGTATGCCTCGACTCGTGTGGGAATGGACACGATCAACCTCCGCGCCGCACGCGGGGTTTGCGCACCGGCGTGCGATGGTCTATATTTATAGCTCGTTTGAAGTTGCGACCGATGGTATCAGGGGTAATTATACATGCCGCAAGGGGATAGCGCCAAAGAAAAACGCCGCCGCGCCATGGGCGTGATCGTCGGGTATCTCGCCCGGTACCGGCGCGGGCTCATCGCGGGAGCGGCATGTTTGGTCCTCACCGATGCGCTCCTGCTGGTGAACCCCTGGATCCTCAAGGAAGGGATCGACGCGCTGCGGACGGGCACGACTCGCGCCCAGCTGGCCACCTACGCCGTGGTGTTCGTGGCGGTCACGATCGTGAGCGGCGTGTTCCGCTTTCTCATGCGCCGCGTCATGATCGGGATCTCGCGCGAGATCGAGCTCGACATGCGCACCGACTTCTTCGCGCACCTGCAGCGGTTGAGCCCCGCCTTCTACAACCGGCACCGCACGGGCGACCTCATGGCGCTCGCCACCAACGATTTGAACGCCGTCCGCACCCTGGTCGGTCCCGGCGTGATGTACTCGCTCAACACCGTCGTGGTGTCCGGGCTGGCCATTACGTTGATGCTCGTCCTCTCCTGGAAGCTCACGCTCGCCGCGCTCTTCCCGATGGTTGTGCTCACCGGGATCGTGTACCAGAGCGTCAAGGTGATCCACCGGCTCTTCGAGCGCGTTCAGCAGAAGTTCGCCGCCATCAATTCGCGCGCGCAGGAGAACTTGAGCGGAATCCGCGTGGTGAAGGCTTATTCCCGCGAGCAGCACGAGGTCGAGGAGTTCACGGAGCTGAGCCGCTCATACGTGGATCACAACATGAAGCTCGCGCGCGTGCAGAGTTTCCTCGAACCCCTGCTCTCCACCGTCGCCGGATTCGGGGCCCTTTTCCTGCTCGGAATGGGCGGCAAGCTGGTGATAGACGAGGAGATCACGCTGGGCACCTTCGTCGCCTTCAACGGATACCTCGCCATGCTGGTGTGGCCGACCATCGCGCTGGGGTGGGTGATGAACATCCTCCAGCGCGGACTCGCTTCCATGGAGCGCATGAACGAGGTGCTGGAGACTCAGCCGGAAATCGTGAGCGCGGATTCTCCCTGTGTGAGCGCCGTCGGTTGCGCAATCGAGTTCGAGAACGTCTCCTTCGCTTATACCGCGGGCGGCCCGCTCGTGTTGCGCAACATCGACCTGCGGATAGACGACGGGGAGACGGTTGCGATCGTAGGCCCCACCGGAGCGGGAAAATCCACGTTGATCTCGCTCATTCTCCGCTTCTACGACCCGGTCGAGGGCGTGGTGCGCGTCGGGGGATGTCCGGTGAAGAACATACCCCTCGAGGAATTGAGGAGCATGGTCGGCCTGGTGCCGCAGGACATATTCCTGTTTTCCGACACCATCCGCGAGAACATCGCGTTCGGCGCCCCCGAGCTGGAGGACCCGGTGCTGCAGGTGGTGAGCGATACCGCCTCGATCCAGGACGAGATCCGGAGTTTCCCGAAGGGATTCCAGTCGATGATCGGGGAACGCGGCATCAACCTCTCCGGAGGCCAGAAGCAGCGCGTGGCGATCGCCCGCGCGCTGGCCAAGGACCCCAGGATACTGATCCTCGATGATGCCCTCTCCAGCGTGGATACGAACACCGAGGAGCGGATTCTCACTTCGATGCGGGCCGATCTGCGCAAGCGCACCTCGATCATGATCTCGCACCGAATTTCCACCGCCCGGGAGGCGGACCGGATCATCGTGCTCGCCGACGGCGGCATCGCGGAGCAGGGCACGCACGAAGAGCTGGTCGCGCGCGGCGGCATCTACGCGGACATGTACCGGAAGCAGATGATCATGGTGGCCCTGGAGAGGAGGTGACGGCGTGGACTACATACAGGCGGACGAGATCGAAGGCAAGGCGTACGACAGCAGATTGATGCGACGGATCCTGCATTACCTCGCGCCGTACCGCAGGACGGTGGCGCTGAGCGTGGTGTTGCTCGCCATCGTCTCGGTCGCCCAGCTCGCGCCTCCTTATCTGACCAAGGTGGCGATCGACCGGTATCTGACCCCGTCGGCGGAAGTGTCGAATGCCGTCCGCTACGCCGGGCTCTGGAAGATTATCGGCGTGTTCGCCTTTGCCCTGGCGGCCGGTTTCGTCGTCAGCTACATCCAGAACTACACCATGAGCTACGTCGGGCAGCGCGTGATGTTCGATCTCCGCGTGCACCTCTTCGGGCACATCCAGCGCATGGAAGTCCAGTTCTTCGACAAGAACCCCGTAGGAAGGCTCATGACCAGGCTCACCAGCGACGTCGAGGTGCTGAACGAGTTGTTCACCTCCGGCGTGGTCGCGATCTTTCTCGACGTGTTCACGCTGGCCGGGATCGTCGCCATCCTGTGCTACCTGAACCTCAAGCTCGCGCTCATCACGTTCATGGTGCTGCCGCTCCTGGGCGTTGCGACACACCTGTTCCGCGTGCGCGCGCGGGACTCCTACCGCAAGGTCCGCGTGCGCCTGGCCGCGCTCAACTCGTTCCTGCAGGAGAACGTGACCGGCATGAGCGTGGTGCAGCTCTTCAACCGCGAGCGGGCGCAACTCGACAAGTTCAACGCTTTGAACCGCGATCTCTACGACGCCCACATCATGTCGGTCATGGCCTACGCGTTGTTCTTTCCCGCCATCGAGTTGTTGAGCGCGGTGGCGATCGCGCTCATTCTCGCCTACGGCGGCGGCGACGTGATTCGGGGCGCCATGACCTTCGGCTCGCTGGTGGCGTTCATCCAGTACGCGCAGAGGTTCTACCGCCCCATCGCCGACTTGAGCGAGAAGTACAACATCCTGCAGTCGGCCATGGCCTCCTCGGAGCGGATCTTCAACCTTCTCGACCGGGAACCGCGCATACAGGACCCGCCCGTTCCCCGTGCGCTTCCACGCCCGGGCGCGGTTGCCGCGCCTTCGGAGGTCGTGTTTGAAGACGTGCACTTCTCGTACAATCCCGGCGAGCCCGTGCTCCACGGCGTGAGCTTTCGCGTGGCGCCGGGGGAGAAGGTGGCGGTGGTCGGTTACACCGGAGCGGGCAAGACCACGATCATCAATCTCCTTTCACGCTTCTACGAAGTGGACAGCGGTCGCATCCTCGTCAACGGAGTGGACATCCGCGACCTCACGCTGGCCGACCTCCGGCGCGACGTGGCCGTGGTGCTCCAGGACGTGTTCCTGTTTTCCGGCAGCGTGGCGGAGAACATCACGCTCGGCGACTCCGCGATCGGGGAAGAGAAGATGCGCGAGGTCTCCCGGTACATCAACGCCGAGAGATTCATCTCGAAGCTGCCCAACGGCTACGCGGAGAACGTGGGCGAACGGGGCAAATCCCTTTCGGTGGGCGAGCGGCAGCTGCTCTCTTTCGCGCGCGCCCTGGTCTACGATCCCAAGCTCCTGGTGCTGGACGAGGCCACGTCGGGTGTCGACACCGAAACGGAGTATCTCGTGCAGGACGCGCTCAAGAAATTCATGTCCGGGCGGACCGCGATCGTGATCGCCCACCGGTTGTCCACGATACGCGACGTCGACCGCATCGTCGTCCTCCACAAGGGCCGTATCGTCGAGGAGGGCCCGCACCACGAGCTGCTCGCCAGGGGCGGACTGTATTCCGAGCTCTACGAACTTCAGTTCAAAGACCAGGAGAAAAACGTTTACTGACACGGCGCGCGTGCTATGCTTTCTGCCATGCGGGTCGCGGATTTCCTCGTAGAGACACTGGCGTATTTTGCCAAAGAGATCGACGGCCCCCCGCCGGGGGTCCCGCTGCACGTCGACGCCCGCTTCGAAACCGAACTCGTGGCGATAAGTCAGTACCAGCGGTTGGGCACGCTCGTGTCCGAGTCTTTCGACCGGCTCGCTCTTCCCCCCACAGTCTCCCGCATTACCATCGCGCGCATCAATCAGCAGGCCGAGGAACTGGAATCGCAACGGCGGGAGCGTCTGCGCACCCTGCGGAAGGTGCTGGCCGCTTTCAACCAGGC
>JBGSIK010000091.1:0-5338 GCA_041742575.1 Candidatus Krumholzibacteriia bacterium | reverse complement strand
GCGATGCGGTCGTGGCCGAGGCGACGATACACGAGAGTCCTCGCGTGGAAGGCGCGCACTCGTTCACCGCTATCGGGGGCGATATTCATGATGTCTCCCACAGCGGTTTCGCGAACTTAGTCTCGAGATGCTTACCCATAGCTACCCGATCTCCTCAGAATTGATATGTCATCCCCGCCGCTCCGGGCGCTGCTTTTTCACCAAAAGCATCCCCCAACATGCCACAAGCGATCTTCCCAGTGCAGTGACAGGGAACCACACGATCCGGTGCCAACAACCGCAAGGCGGCCATTGTTTGTTCGATACGCTCACGGCTGGCGTTTAGCAGGTGAAACCCGCCAACGACCGCCCGAATCCTCAGGCCATCGTTCAGGCACCGAACGTAATTCAGGGTGTTTACCAAACCTGAGTGGGCGCAGCCGACACAAGCGATAAGCCCGTTCTCCTTCCGAATCCAAAGGGCGAGATCATCGTCAATCGGGTCAGCACGCCGTCCCTCCGGGTCGAGGTAGAAGGACCCGCCACAGTCCTCGTAGCTCGTTTCTCGGGGAATAGGTCCGGTGATGCCCATGTTCTCGGAAAGTGCCGTCGGTTTTTGAACCCACCGAAGACGTCGGGAAGACAACTCGTCGATGGCGGCCATGGCTTCCCGTGGCATCTGAACCGACTTCGACTTCCCGCCGCTAATGGAATAGCGCGGGCACACGACCCCGGCATTGCAGTAGACATTGGCTTTCCGAGCCTGCGGAAGGACCTGAGCGATCCCTCCAGCGTGATCGTAGTGCCCGTGGCTCAATATCAGGATATCGGTCGTGCCCAAATCGACGCCGAGCGCTCGCGCGTTGTTTTCCAACGCGTTCCCTTGCCCCGTGTCGAAAAGAATGTGCCTACCTTCTGTCTCGATCCACAACGACAGCCCGTGCTCGGCAACGAGCCCGTCCCGAGCCTGGTTGTCGACCAGTATCGTAATCTTCACGCTGGCGGACGTCATTGATGCACCCGGCGTTGCATGAACTTAGGCCCAAAGCGCGCAGCTGGCAGGCGGGTTTTCAGTGGTCACAGATGTTCTCGCCCGCTTGCAGCGTTCCTGCCAGGTATTCTGCGACGAGCTTCTCCGGCGTCTCCGCCGGGGCTCCCACCACCACCTGGATATCCTGACCCGTAAAAAGACCCTGCGCCCGGCTACCCATTCCACCGGCAATGATCACGTTTACTCCTCGTTCCGCCAGCCATGGCGGCAGAAGTCCCGGCTGATGGGCAGGGGCCTCGATGTCTTCCCGTTTGAGAACTGTTTTTTTGGCGGGATCCACGTCCACGAGAGCGAACCGTTCGCAGTGACCGAAGTGCATCGACAGTTTCCCGTCCGCTAGTGGGATAGCGATCCTCATGTGTTTGTACTCCTTGTCCTTGAGGGCCTCCGTAGGTTTCTCCGTAACATCCATTTCATTCAAGGCCGCGATGGGCTTGATGATGGCGCGCATGGCTTGCGCCGTGGGGGTCTTGGCGTAACGTTGAATGAAAGCTTGGCCGTTATCGCAGGCTTCCGCGATTGCCGGGTCCATGGGGATGGAACCCAGGAAAGGCACGTCCATGTCTTCGGCGATCCGCTTGCCGCCGCCGGTGCGAAAGATCGATGTCACCTCGCCGCACTTCGGGCATGCGAATCCACTCATGTTCTCCACCACTCCGAGCACAGGCACTTGCAGGTGGCGGCAGAAGGTGATGGACTTGCGCACGTCCACCGCCGCGACCTTCTGCGGGGTGGTGACGACAACCGCGCCATCGAGACGGCCGATGAGCTGGGCGACAGAAAGAGGCTCATCTCCGGTTCCCGGTGGAGAATCGATGATCAAGTAGTCCAGGTCGCCCCACACCACGTCCTTGAGAAACTGCTTGATAACCCCCGTCTTCAGGGGGCCCCTCCATATCACGGCTTCATCCTGGTCATTCAGCAGGAAGCCCAGGGACATGACCTTGAGGCCTTCCATGTCGATGGGGAGCAGTCCATCCTCGCACGCTTGAATCTTCCGACCTTCCAGACCCAGCATGGTTGGAATGCTGGGGCCGTGGATGTCCACATCGAGCAGGCCGACGCGCTTGCCCGCGAGCATTAAGGCCACGGCAAGATTGACCGCCACCGTGCTTTTGCCCACTCCGCCCTTGCCGGAAAGCACCAGCACCTTGTGCCCGATGCGGCAAAGTCTGGATTCGAGTTCCCGGCGTTCCCCGAATTCCGCTTGGTTTTCTCCCGGGCGGCTCTCGGAGGCCGAGCATTTCGACTGGCCACACGTGTCACACGAGCTGTCGCCATTGCCCGGCGTCTCCCCTCGCGTTTCTTCCCGATGATTCAGGTAATCTTCACAAGCCGCTTTCAGTGTATTCGCCGCAAGAAGAGCGCAGTGCTCGGATTCCTCGGGAAACCCGCCGAGCGCTTCAACGATATCTTGTTGTCCCAAAATCGCAACGTCTTCAATGCGCTTGTCCTCCGCCAAACACGTGGCCATACTTCCGCAGGCAATCGAAGACCCGCAGCCGTCCGTGACGAACGAGGCCTTTTCTACGCTGTCGCCGCGGGCAAACAGCCAAAACTCCATGGTGTCGCCGCACGGACCGGTGATGCGCGCGTGTCCGTTGAAATCTCTCATCGGCCCGAGGTTTCGCGGGTGCGCCGCGTGATCACGCGCTATCTCGGAATAGTCTCTGGAATCCGAACAATCCACGTTTCTGCCACCTCCTGGCGCATTTGCCGGCCGGAAATCTGTCGAGTATTTTCGAGTTTTCTACCTGACCCCGTTCGCGGATTCATGTCGAATCACATGCTCCCAAAGACTTCGGATTTCCGCTGCCGCTGACGAATCCGACTCCACCACCGCACGCCCCTGCATTTGAGCCAGGGTTACAGCGCGGTCATACGCGATGCGACCGGCAATCGTCGCTCCAGCCCGGCGCGCTGCCTCTTCGATCCGGTCCGTCATCTCGGGATTCAGGTCCCACTTGTTCACGCAGACCGCAGTCGGGATGCCGAAATGTCGCGTCAGGGAGAGAACGCGCTCCAAGTCGTGTTCCCCGGCGACGGTCGGTTCGGTTACGACCAGCACGAGGCTTGCACCGGTCACCGACGCGATGACCGGGCAGCCGATCCCCGGAGGGCCATCCACAATGATCAGCGGGAGATGCTCTTCCCCGGCGATGCACCGGGCTTCCCGGCGGACCGTCGAGACCAGCTTGCCGGAATTCTCGGCCGCGACTCCCAGACGGGCATGGACCATGGGGCCGCAACGGGTCTCCGATATCATCCACTCGCCGCAGAGACGCTCCGGGAAATCGATGGCATGCTCCGGGCAAAACCGGACGCACACCCCACAACCTTCACACGTGACGGGGTCGATCGAAAACGCGCCGTTGCCGCCGGACTCCACGTTGTCTTTCACCGCACCGAACCGGCAATGTGCCAGACACACACCGCACCCGGTGCAGGCGTCTTGACGGATCACGGCCTCGTGCCCGCTACGGAACTCACGGCGCTCCTTCACGCGGGGAGCCAGGATGAGGTGCAGATCCGCGGCATCCACGTCGCAATCCGCGATAACCGCTCGGCCCGCCAAGACCGCAAAGGACGCGGTCAGGCTGGTCTTTCCCGTTCCTCCCTTGCCGCTGACGATGACAATCTCCGTCAAGCGTCCCTCTCCTTCACCTCGAGCGATTCCGTCGCCATCTCGATCGCTTGCCGGAGGTCCCGCAGGAGATCATCGACATCCTCGATGCCCACGGAGAGTCGAACCAGGCCGTCCGTGATCCCGGAAGCTTCCCTCTCCAACCGCGACACGCCGGCGTGTGTCATGGACGCCGGGTGTTCGATCAAGGTCTCGACACCACCCAGCGACACCGCAAGAGCCGCCAGCCTCACCTGATCCATCAGCCGGCGTCCTGCTTCGAGCCCTCCTTTCATCTCGAAACTGATCATCGAACCCGGGCCTCGCATTTGCTCTTTCGCCAGTTCGAATTGCGGGTGAGACGGTAGCCCCACGTATCGCACCCACGAGACCTCCGGGCGCGACTCGAGCCAGGCGGCAATGGCCGCGGCGTTCCTTTGGGCCCGCTCCACGCGGAGGGAGAGGGTCTTCAGGCCCCGATGCACCAGGAACGCCTGGTGTGGATCCATATTGCAACCGCCGGTAATCATCATTTCCCGCAAGCGGCCGAGAACAGATTGGTCGCGGGCGACCACGATACCTCCCACCACATCCGCATGCCCGTTTATGAACTTGGTGACGGAATGCAGGACCACGTCCGCGCCCAGATTCAACGGCTGCTGCAACACAGGAGAAGCGAAGGTGCTGTCGACGACGAGCATGGCGCCGCGGGCATGAGCGAGATCGGCCGCGGCGCGGATGTCCGTTATTTGCATCAGGGGATTCGAAGGCGTTTCGATGTAGAGGAGTTTCGTTCTCTCTCGCAGCGCCCGACGTATATTGTCGAGATTGGAAGTGTCCACGTATGTCGATTCGACTCCGAACCGGGAGAAGTGCTTCTCCATCAGGATCCGGGAGGGGCCATAAACCGACGCGGTGCTCACCACATGGTCGCCTTGGCCGAGAAGGGCCATGTAGGTCGTCATGACCGCGCCCATACCGGAGCTGGTCGCAACGGCGCCCACTCCTCCGTCGAGCTCGGCGACGCAGCGTTCCAGCGCGGTGATGGTGGGGTTCCCGATTCTCGTGTAGATATAACCTTCCGCCTTCTTGGAAAACCTGTCGGCTCCGTTTTGGGCGCTTTCGAATTGAAAGGTGGACGTCTGATAAATGGGCGGGACCACGCTGCCATAGATATCGGCCGTGATCCCGGCATGGACCAGCTTCGAATCCAATCCCAATTCCGTGGTATTCATTCTCTCCTCCAGCAGGTGTTGATTGACGTTCCTGATTTCGTTAGCGTCATGGTCTTCTCCATCAATTCCTGGAAGAGCCCGCGGTATTCGGGCAGCGCCTCCACGATCAAGTTCCCTCTCGAATACGCTTCCGCGATCCGCCGATCGTCGGGGATGTCCAGGAGAACAGGTATGTTTTCCGCGCTGCAGTACAGATGAACCCGATCGTCACCGATTCCCATCCGGTTCACCACGACGCCGAAGGGAATCCCGAGCGAACGCACCATATCCACCGCGAGCTTGAGGTCATGGAGACCAAACGGCGTCGGCTCCGTAACCAGTATGACGAAGTCCGCGCCCCGCACCGTGGCGATCACCGGGCACGACGTGCCTGGAGGCGCGTCCAGGATCGCCGGAAGGCCGTCCCGCAGACGGGCCTTGACCGCGCGGACAACCGGGGGAGCCATGGCC
>JBGSIK010000090.1:0-4283 GCA_041742575.1 Candidatus Krumholzibacteriia bacterium | reverse complement strand
GGTGAGGACATAGCCGCTCATGAAAATGAGAAACGGGTTCACCGCTGCGATTCCGGCGGCGAAGAGCGCGCACCGCGACCCGGAGTACGCGCGCGTGACACGGAACACGAGGTAAACGACGATCAGACCGAGGACGATCTGGAGCAAGCGGGCCGCGACGGCACTCGGCCCCGACATGAAGTAGAGGGCACCGAGCAGGAAAGGATAGACGGGCGGGCGGCGACCGGTGGGTTGGTCATCCACCGTGAAACCTCTTCCCGCCGCGATGCTCTCGCCCAGCGCGTGGTAGTCGGTTTCATCGCCGCGGAGGTCGGCACCGAACCCGATCACGAGGCCGGTGAAGCCGAGGCGCAGCACCGCGGCGACGGCGATCGACAGCACGAGAGCGATGATGGTAGCGCGTGTCACTACTGCCCACTAAGAATGCGGCCGCGCCCCTGCCGGAATGGAAGTGGCCGCAGCCACACACGCCGCCAGCAGGAGCACCCGTTCCGGGATGAGTCGTCGACCCGAATTCGGCCGGGCTGGCCCCCGGGCTAGCCGACGACCTTGTAGACGTCATCGCCCACGCGGGCGTGCTCAGCCACGCGGACCCCGATCGAGGTTCCCTTGGCCGCATGATCCACGCTGGCGTTGTCGATCTGCATCGATTCGATCCGCTGCGTGAAATCGGAGGTGTGCCCCTTGATGCGGACCGTGTCTCCCACGGACAACTCTCCATCGGTGAGCTCGATCGCGGCCACTTGGATCTTCCCGAAATAGTGGCTTATCCGGCCGACCTTGGTTTCATCAGCCAAGACCATTCCTCCTCTCTCGCTGCTAATCGACATCTCTCGGACCGGCCCATTGTCGCACAAGGCATGTTGATTATCCAGCCCGAGTTGGCGCAGCCGATCACGGCCTCTACGGACCTGCAGCCTCAAGGGATCGCCGGTCGCGTAGGCGACTGCCTCCAGCACTCCGAACAACGGCCGCAACCGCACCGCCCCCGGTCGTGCCGCTCAACTGCCCGTCGAATCCGGCCGCTGGGCAATCAGCAAACGATACCTGGTATCCTCGCGGAGCTCGAGAAACTGCCGTTCGTTAGCGATGATCTTGCGCGAGTAACCGTGCGTGATTGCATCGCCGAGCAACACCAAGGCCTTCGTCCGCTCACGGAGCTGTTCGTACACCATCGCGGATCGGAACAAAGCCTCCGCGTTATCCGGACCCGCCGCCAGGGCTCGTTCCGCATACGCGACGGCGGAATCGCGATCCAGAACCGAGTAGTACCCCGCGATGATCGACAACAGCACCGGGTCATTCGGCGAGCGTTCCAATTCAGGGCGAGCGAGATCGATCGCATGTTCGAAGAGAGGCATCGCACGCGCCCTTTCCTCAGGGATCCAATAGTACGCCGCCGCGAGATTCCCGGTGACGAGATGATTGGTGCGGTCATACTCCCGCGCCCACTCGTATATTCGGGCCGCATCGGCGAAGCGCCCCTGCATGTAGTACAACGTCCCCAGATTGGAGCAGGCAGCATAACTCTTTTCGAGCGCGAACGATTTTTCGAACATCGATGTCGCCTTGTCCCAGTCTTCCATGGCGAAATAGATCCCGCCCAGATAATTGTACGTCCCCGCATAATCCGGGGCGAGTTCGGCGACCCGTTGGAAGTCAGTAATGGCGTCGTCGTACTTGCCCGTGGCGTAGTGGAAATAGCCGAGGTCTTCCCAAGCTCCCCAGTAGCCCGGATTGCGGGACACCGCGGCATCATAGACTTCCTCCGCCTTCTCGCGCTGGCCCAGCTTGAAGTATATACTCGCCAGATTCCGTCTTGCCGCCGGATCGCGATCATTCACACGCAACGCGCTCTCGAATGCCGCCACCGCCTCATCGTCCTCACCCATGCTCGACAGGACCCGCCCGCGACAAACGTAGGCGTCCGCTTGCGAGCTGTCGAGCGCCAGCGCGCGCCGGCAAGACGCCAGCGCCTCCCCCACCAATCGACTCTCCCGCCCGGCATCGTATTTCTGGAAAAGGGCCCGCGCACGGCACGTGTGCACATTTGCCGATAGCGAGTCCAGCAAAACTGCTTCATCGAACGCCGCTATGGCGGAGTCCACGGCGGCCGCTCCCGGCCTGACCAGATACCCGAGGCCGACAACGACGGCTTGGAATGCCTCAGGCAACTTCGAATCACCGGCAAGCACCATTTGCCTCTGCTCGTCGTTCATCTCGACATCGACCGCGCGCGCGATCCATTGCACCAGGTCCTGGTGCCATGTCGGCGAACCTGTGGTCACCTCGATTCCGTCCACCTCGCGGTTCGATCCCGCATCGATCGCATGCAGCCGGATGCTGTAACCGCCCGGGTTTACTGCGACTGTTCCCTTGATGACACTCCCGACGCCAAGTGTCCTCTTCGCTTGCGGCGGCTCGGTGACGGCCGCGAGGACCACCCGATCGAAGGGCACTGCCCACAGGTCCCTGTCGAAGCGCGTCAATCGATTCACCCGCTCGGTCAAGACCTCTCCCAGACCGGATGCGAACGCCGCGCCCCGCGCGCCGGCCGCCTTGCCGTCAAGCGGCAGGACCGCGATTCCCTGCGAATTTGCCGCGCCCCCGAAACCCAACCGACCGCGGACCGCATCCCAATTGGTCGCCAGGGCCACGATTCCCGCGATCACAGCCACGATCGCGAGCACCGTGCGAACGCGGGTCTTGCCGGCGTCACGGGCGCTGGTTCCCCGCATTGAATCGAGAAGGCCGGCCCGACCGGGCGAGACCTGCCGCAGCAGCTGGCGCAGGTCGTCGCGCAGTTCTCCCATGGTCCGGTAACGCTGGTCCGGATCCTTTGCCAGCGCCTTCGCCACGATTCGCTCCAGACGCTCGGGCACGTCGGCCCGCGTCTGTTTCATCGGCTCCGCGGTGACATTCACTATCTTATAGACAATGGCGGCATCGTTGTCGGCCCGGAACGGATTGGCTCCGGTGACGAGCTCATAGAGCATCACTCCGAGCGAGAAGATGTCCGTGCGATGATCGACGCACTTCGCCTGCGTCTGTTCCGGGGACATGTAGGCCAAGGTCCCCATGGTCTTGCTGCTCGACGTGATCTTCGTTTGACCGGCGAGCTTGGCGACGCCGAAATCCAGGATCTTCACTACGCCGTCGTCCGTCACCATGATGTTCGCCGGCTTGATGTCTCGATGCACGATGCCCCTGCGGTGGGCGTGTTCGAGACCATCCGCGGCCATCAACGCGTACGCGATCGATTCGTCCAGCGGCAGAGGGCCGCCGGCCATTCGAGCCTGGAGCGTCTTCCCCTCGTAGTACGCCATGGCGATGAACATGCGGCCGTCAGCGGCCTCTCGTATTTCGTAGATGGTGCAGACGTTGGGGTGATCCAAGGCGGACGCCGCCCGCGCCTCCGTCACGAAGCGCTTCGAGTAGAACTTGTTCCGCGTCAACTCCGGCGACAGGAACTTGAGCGCCACCGGCCGCGACAGCTCCAGATCTTCCGCCTTGAACACTTCCCCCATGCCGCCGCCGCCAATGCGAGATGTGATTCGATAGTGAGAGAAAGTCCTTCCGATCATGGGAAGCACGCCTTTTCCATCTTGATCTCGCTCGCGATTTTCGTGATCTCGCGTGCGAGCTGGGGTTCGGTCAGCCCGGAAAGGGGAGATTCCCGCGGGATGCCGAACTGCCGCCGGATGTTGCGCATGTCGGCCTTTGGAAGCCCGGCCTTGACCTGACGGAGGAAGCGCCGATTGTCCAACTCTCCCTGCAGCCTGGCCATCTCATCCCACCGGTGCTGCACGTCTCCGGCGGGCGCGTTGCGCGGCTGCTGGGCGGGAAGAACCGACGGGAGAACGAGAGCGATCGCGGCCGCAAGAAGCACGGGAGCGAAGTTCTTTCGCATTTGACCCTCCCCGATTGCACGCGCGCCGGAGCGGGCGCGTTCGCGAACTCCCCCGCCCGTGGAACGGGGTCAAGGACCGGCCCCGAGAAGGGCAGCCGGGGCAGAGTCGGGTGTGAGCAGTTTATGCGGGTCAGCCTGGAGGTTGTGGTCCACACGGATGAGAGACCGCGCAACGCCTCCCGGACCGTTACGGCGATCAGAGAGCAGAGCCGGTCTTGGGAGGGTTCCTCCGCCCCGCGCGCGAGCTGGAGGGAGTATAGTCCCCGGGGCATGCGAAGTAAAGTGCGACGGCGGTCGGAGGGGCCGCATAACTGGTTGGCGGACACGTCGAGACGACCGGTCCACTCCGTCCCCCGGCAGCGATCGGAAAGCC
>JBGSIK010000089.1:0-5408 GCA_041742575.1 Candidatus Krumholzibacteriia bacterium | reverse complement strand
TTCATCGCCACCGTGCGGGAAAACCTGCAGCTGAGCTCGCGCTATTTCCTCCTCCGCATCTCGCGACCGGGCGACATGCCCGCCCCCGCCGCGGGCCAGTTCATTCACGTCGGCGTGCCCGCGAGCGGACGTTTCTTCCTTCGGCGCCCGTTCAGCATCTTCGACTGCGACGATTCCTCGATCGCTCTCCTCATCGTCGAGCTGGGCCCGGGCACACGGGCGCTGCGCCGTCGCCAGCGCGGCCAGGAGGTCGATTTTTACGGGCCGCTGGGAAACGCCTTCCCGGTCATGCCCGGGAAGCGGATCCTGGCGATCGGGGGCGGGGTTGGCCTCGCGCCTCTTTACTTTTACGCGTTTCGCACACTGGACGGGTGCGGGCCCTCCTATCGCGTGGTCTACGGCGCGCGGACGAAGGAGGACCTGTTTCTGGACAACATACCGCTCGAAGACGAGAGCGTTCTGCTCGCGACGGAGGACGGGAGTTACGGCTACCGCGGAAACGCGGTCGAGTGCGCGGCGGAGGAATTCGGGCGCGATCCGGCGGATGTCCTGTTCTCGTGCGGTCCGGCGCCGATGCTCAGGGCCGCAATGAAGCTCGCGGAAGAACGCGGGATCCCGCACTTCGTTTCTTTGGAGAACCGGATGGGGTGCGCTCTGGGCGCCTGCCGCGCGTGCGTCGTCCCCACGCGGCTGGGCGACGGGAGCCCTTACCGCACCGTTTGCCACGATGGCCCGGTGTTCGACGCTTCCGTCATCGTGTGGGACGAACTGCCCCAACCGTGACGAAGATCACGACGATGACCACGAAGGGATGCCAAACGTGAAAGCCACTGCCGTCACCATCGGACCGGTGACCCACAAGAATCCCGTATTCATCGCGTCCGGGATCTGCGGCTACGGGGAGGAGTACTCTCCGCTGGTGAAGCTGGAGCGCCTGGGCGGCGTGGTGACCAAGACCATCACCATCGATCCACGGCCGGGGAACGTGCCTCCCCGCGTGCACGAGCTCCCCTACGGAATGCTCAACAGCATCGGGCTCGAGAACGTGGGGCTCGACCGGTACGCGGCCGAAAAGCTCCCGATGCTGCAAGACCGCAAGGTCGGCGTCATCGTGAGCGTCACGGCAGAGACGGAGGGCGAGTTCGTCCGCATCGCCCACGCGTTGGCGCCGCTCGAGGGTTACAGCGGCCTTGAACTCAACTTGAGCTGCCCCAACGTGGACGGTAGCGCGCTCGACCACGGACGGAATCCCGCTTTCGTCGAACGGATCACCAAGATCGTGAAGGAATGCATCCCCGGACGATCGTTGTGGGTGAAGGTCACGCCGAACGTCACCGACATCGGCGTGGTCGCGCGCGCGGCGGAGCAGGGAGGAGCGGACGCGATATCCGCAATCAACACGGTGCTCGGTCTCGACGTCGATCTCGAAACCGGCCGCCCGATATTCGCGCGCGTGAGCGCCGGCTACTCGGGGCCGGGAATCCTGCCCATCGCCCTCCAGAAGGTCTACGAGGTCTCTCGCGCGGTCTCGATACCGGTCGTGGGGATCGGCGGGATATCCTGTGTGGAGGATGCGCGCAAATTCTTTCTCGCCGGCGCGAGCGCGATCCAAGTGGGAACGGCGCTCTATGCCGATCCCGGCCTTCCCGAGCGGCTGGTGGACGCGTTCGAAGCGCACCCGGAATGGATCCGGGCGCGAATGGAGCCGAAAGCGCATGAATAGTCGTGATCGTCTGATCGTCGCCCTCGATGTCGACACACTCGCCGAAGCCGCGGCCCTCATTCGCAAGCTCTCCGCGCACGTGGGCTGGTTCAAGATCGGAGTCCACCTGTTCACGCGCGAAGGTCCGCCGGTCTGCAGGCTCGTGAAGAACTCCGGTGCCCGGCTCTTCCTCGACCTCAAGTTCCACGACATCCCCAACACCGTGCGCGGCGCCGTCCGTTCGGCGCTGGAAGTCGGGGCGGATATGCTCACCCTGCACGCGTCGGGAGGCGAGGCCATGCTCCGCGGGGCGCGGGAGGCTGTCGACGCGTCCGGCCGGGCCGATGTCCTCCTGGTCGCGGTCACGGTTCTCACTCACCTCGAGCTCAAAGACCTCACTTCACTCTGGTCGAGCGCGCTCACACCCCAGGATCTGGTAACGTCGCTCGCCGGAGTGGCGAAGCGAAGTGGCATGACGGGTGTGGTGGCGTCGGCCCGGGAGGTTCGGCTCATCAAGGAAGCTGTCGGCGAGGATTTCGTCGTCGTCACACCGGGAATCCGACTACCGGACCGGGGGTCCGGGAAGGATGATCAGGTCCGTGTGGTGACGCCCGAGCAGGCGGTGCGAAACGGGGCCGATTACCTGGTCGTCGGTCGGCCGATCATCGCAGCGCAAGATCCTGCGGCCGCCTGCCGGGAGATCCTCGATCACATCTCGAGGGGATGAGCGGGACTGGCCATACGTGCCGGCCCAGTCGGCTGCGCCGTCCGATTAGTCGCATGTGCTTTGCAAAGATGGCGCTACCCGTTGACGAATAAACAGATGTATGATATACTCCCGATGCTCGGGGTAAGGGCGCAGTAGCACCGCGGGGGGACCAGTTGCGGCGCGTTGCGGCTGGCGTGACTACCTCACTACACACTCCCCTTTGCTGGCGCGCCCACCCGGGTGGTGGGGCGTAGCCGGTTTCCAAACGCCCAAGAGGAGAATTCGACCATCTCGCCTCGTAAAAGCGGGCGGATGGCCGTGTCGTCACGGTGGGTCGCGAACTGCGATTCGGGCGCAGCGTATCTCGCGACCAGCCGTAACGACTGTTTTACGGACGCACGGGGTGGCGTATGTCCGCTCCGTCAGACGGCGGGACCGGAAGGTATCCCGGTCCCGCCAGGCAAAGCCGACCTGGTGACAGAAACACTGTCGCATAGTCTTCACCTTCGCTATGCCCCCGGGCGGGGCCTCACAAGGAGGCTGATTTCAATGAAGAGCCGGTACCTGATCGTCGTCCTGGCATTTATTGGTGTCTTGAGCAACACTGCCGATGGGTGGGCGCGGGAGGACCGCGCGCAGACACCGGTGGCCGTCCATATGGCCACGCCCGGCCCCGTGTCGGACCAGGATATGAACCCTCAGCTCAGAGCGCCGGCACAGGGAGATACTACGTTTCTGGCCTTTTTCACATTTGACCAGGGTCCCAACTGCGTGAATGAGGCCTGGACTACCGTCGATCGCACGGCACAGCCCATCGAGTTCTGGCACGTGGATGACTTCGCAGGACTCGGCGGCGGCCTGAGCGGATTTCTAGCTCCGCTCGAGGGCACGAAATCCATGTGGTGCGGCACTCGGGGTGACCCGAATGACCTCATCCTCTGCGGTTATGTTACAGTCCCCGGTTATGGCAACGGCTGGAACCAGTCGTTGTGTTCGCCGTGCGTCAGCACCGCCGACACCAACGACGTGGCCCTCGGCTTCCTGGCCTACTGGGATTCGGAGCCGGGATACGACGCCACAACCATCGACGTCGACCTCGACTGCGACAACCTGGACTGGATCGACTGGTATGGCGGCGTCAACGTCTACGACGACCCGCCCGCTGCGCCGAGCACGGAGTCCGTGGTGATTCCGGATACGCTGCACCAGGGCGCGATGTTCAAGATCAGGTGGCAGTTCCAGTCTGACGGCGCGTGGTCGGACCAGGACGGTCTGTGGAACACCGACGGTGGCATTCTCATCGACGCGGTCAGCCTCTCCGCCGACGGTGCCTACCTGGCCGGCCCGGAGAATTTCGAGGGCGCCATTGTGGGTGACACCGGAGCCGGCGGCTGGGTGTCTTGCAATGAGGCCGGCTACGGCGACCTTGCGGCGCTTTATCCGGGGCTCAATGTCGTGCAGGAGGATCCGTGCTACAGCGACCTGACCTGTCTGTGGACATTCTACACGGGTTCGACCTACGACTATGCGTGCGGCGGTTGGCCGGCACAGACGGCGATTCCGTACGAGAACGCACGCGGCCAGTACATCTGGAACGAGGTATGGTCACCCGATATCCCGAAAGCCGGAACCGGTACCGCCTACGAACTCCGCTTCGACGTCTACCGTGACCTGGCGATGAACTCCCTCATCTTCTACGTCTGGCATGTGCGCAACATCAACGCCGCCGGCTGCCCGGGCCGTTGGTGGGACCCCGCCTTCGTGTACTATGGCGGCACGGACTGGTTTCGGGGCGCCTTCTGGGTAGGGCAAGCCATTTCCGGCGCACAACCCGCTCTGAGCGTCGCGTTGGGCGTGGAAGACATGTGCGGGTTTTGGAAGGGTAGCTCGGGCGACTGCGGATGCCACAGCCACTCGCCGCTCTTTGACAACGTGGAGGTCTACCGCATCGCGGTAGCGGGTCCGCAGTATTCGGTGCGTGACATCGATCTGTTCCAGGACAACTTCTCGTTTGACGGCACCATCACCGGGACGGCCCGTGCGGATGAAGCGCTCGACATCCTGCCGGATAATAACCCCGCGATCCTTCCGGGCGACTCTGCGTGCATCACCGTGTCCGAGAAAGCGGTGGGCCTGAAGATCGAATACGGCGACCCGGCGGTGTATGCGTTTGTGTCGGTGCAGGGACCGAACGGTGCGGTCACCGGCGTTCCGTTGGTCGATGATCCGCGCTACGAAGTGATCGGCACTGAGGTGTGCGGTGGACGCACCTGGACGAAGATCCAGATGGACTCGACGCTGACTCCGGCCGGCAGCACGGTGGCCGACCGGTACAACATAGATCTCAACGACAACCTGTTCGTCCCGGGCGACACCATCTGGTATTACTTCGGCGCTCAGAACAACAACAGTGTGTGGAACTACTACTCGCTTTCGGTTCCGACGGCGACGAGCGACACGCAGGACAAGGAGTTGGCGTGCACGTACCCGATGGAGTTCACGATCCTGCCTGCAGGCGGTTACAACCGCGGCGGCGACATTCTGTACGTGGATGGCATGCAGTACCGCGGTGCGCAGCCCTACTGGGACAGCGCGTTCGACTTCCTGAACATCCGGGATCTCGTGGATCGGTACGACATCAACGGTCCGTCCTCTGCCGTAGCGAACCACCCCGGCTCGCGTGTGACGGCCGTTGACGCTCAGCTCGTTGCGGTCTACAAGAAGATCCTTTGGGATTGCGGCGATTTGTCGACAGCGTTCTCCGACGGAGTACAATACACCGACAAGTCGGACGACGCTGGAATGGTCGCCAGCTTCTTGGGCCAGCTCCCGACCACGGGTGGCTTCTATTTGGCCGGCGATGATGTGGCCTTTCATTGGGCCTCGTGGACGAGCGCGAGCGCAATCGTGTTGCGGGCGTACCTGCCGTACACGCTCGTAACGACGAACCACAGGGAGACTGTCGGCATCTCACCGTACGTTGTGGGGACAGCCGGC
>JBGSIK010000088.1:0-4568 GCA_041742575.1 Candidatus Krumholzibacteriia bacterium | reverse complement strand
CGTCTGGCCGGGTCGGGTGAGCTGGACCGCCCGGGTCTCGCCGAGGCTCTGCTGTGCGGGACCGTGATGGCCAGCTTCGCGGTCGAGGCGTTTTCCGTCGAGGGTATCTGCGGGCTTACTCCCGAGGCGATCGACTCGCGGAGGGTGGGCCTGGAGCGAATGATCCGGATATGAAGCGCGCCCTGCGGGACGGGTGCGGCCGGCGGGCAGGAGCGCCAAGGTTTTTGCTGTAACCCGGGACGGGCTGTGCTATAATACCCATCCCCACGCTCTGCTTTTCCAACACGAGGGAGAATTGTAACTTATGTCGGCTCAGAAAGTTACACATGAAGAAGTCGTCAAGGCGCAGGAAGCAGTGATGCGCATTGTCGGCGTTCAGTCGTGCCAGATCGTCACGAATTCGGAAGACGAGATCGTCGAGATCCACGTCGTCGCTACCGCCGTCAAACCGGCGAAGCTCATCGCCCGGGACGTCGAATCGTGCCTGAAAGCAGAGATGGGCCTGGACGTCGATTACCGCAAGATCGGCGTGGTCATAGTCGGGGGCGGCCCGCCGGTCACCTCGGCGCAGTCCCCCCAGCCGGGCCGTCATGACAAGTTCGAAGAGTTTCCGATCGAGGAGTACGGGGGGCGATTCTGTTTCCGCAGCGTCAATCTGTTCCTCTCGCACGACGGCGCGAAGGCCGAGGTCGAACTGCGGCGCGAAACGGCGGAGGCGTTCGGCTCCGCTTCGAATCAGAATCCCCACACTTCGCCGCTCGGACTCATCGCCGAGGCCACTCTCAAGGCGGTTTCGGAATACCTTGACCACGACACCCGCCTGTGTTTAGGTGGTGTCCGGAAGGTCGCGGTCGACGATACGTCCGCAATCGTGGTGAAGGTCGAACTCGTTTCCAGCCGCATTCACAAGAACCTCGCCGGTTGTTCGATCATTTCCGGCAACGAAAACCAGACAGTGGTATTCGCCGCGCTCGACGCCGTCAACCGCGTCCTCGGTAAGCTGGAATTCAAGCAAGCAGTCGAGTACAGAATCCAGTAATCCAACGTGAAGAGCGCCCCCGTAGTTGCCTCGACCTGGTTCAAGGTTTTCTACGTCGTCTACATTGCCGCCGGTTTCGGCCTGTTCGCATACCTGATGCGCGATTTCCCGCTCGAGCGCTTCCGGGAAATCCTGCTGTTCGCGGCCCTGATCGTCGTTGCCGACACCGCGCAGATCACGTTGCCGAGGGGAGGGGCATCGATCTACGCGTCGAGTCCGATCGACCTGGCGGCGATCGTGCTCCTGGGTCCGGCTGCGGTCGCGTTCATCGAGGCAGTTTCGTCCCTGTTCTCGGAGGTGTTCATCCAGCGGCGTTCGGCGATGAAGATCGCCTTCAACGTTCCGCTGCTGGTGCTCACCGTCGGGACCGCCGGGCTGGCGTATCATGCCTTCGACCCCTACTGGACATCCCTGGACTCTCCCCGGTTCCTGCTGCCGCTGGTCGTTTGCGGTGTCGTCTATTATGCGGTGAACACGGCCTCGATCAGCGTGATCATCGGGCTCAGCAGCCGCAAGAGTCCCCTGCGGATATGGAAGCAGAACTACATGTGGACGTTCTTCCATATCTTCGCGTTCATTCCGCTGGGGGCGATCATCGCGCTGGTGTACACGAGCCATGGAATGTGGACGATCCTCCTCTTTGTGATCCCGCTCTTCCTCGCCCGGTACTCTTTCAAGCTGTACGTGGAGATGAAGGAAGCCCACGTCAACACGGTCGCGGCTTTGACCTCGGCCATCGACGCGAACGATCCCTTCACCCATGGCCACTCTTACCGTGTGTCGCGGTACACGCTGCGTATCGGGAATGCGATGGGTTTGTCTTCGCGCGACCTCGAGATCCTCGAATACGGTGCGCTCCTCCACGACATCGGAAAGATCGCGATCCAGCACGATATTCTCCTCAAGAAGGAACGGCTTTCGGAGGAGGATTATCTGACGCTGAGGCAGCACCCCACGATCGGTGCGGACATAGTGGAAAACCTGAGGTTCCTCAAGCAGGCCGCCGTCCTCGTCCGTTATCACCACGAACAGCCCAACGGCAAGGGTTACCCGGAAGGGCTGGAGGGCGACGAGATCCCTGTCGGCGCCAGGGTCATTCTGGTGGCGGACGCGTTCGACGCCATGACGTCCGATCGTCCCTATCGCAAGGGAATGCCGGTGGGAGAGGTGGTCGAACAGTTCGAAAAGTACAAAGGGGAGCAGTTCGACCGGGAGATCGCCGAACTAACGCTCGGGCTGATAAGGGACGGCCAATTCCCGATCATCGTGGAGACAGATCCCACGACTGCTATTTACGAATCACTGCAAGAACGGCTATAATGCCTGACCGAGGATGACCGCGATGCGCTACCGAGAATCAGGAGTGAACATAGATAAGGCCAGCGAGGCCAAAAAGGCCATCGCCAGGGCGGTTCGTGTCACGTGGAGCGAGAACGTGCTGTCGGAGATCGGGCAGTTCGGCGGTTTGTACCGCCTGCCGCAGGGTTATCGCGATCCGGTGCTGGTATCCAGCGTCGACGGGGTCGGCACCAAGGTGCTGGTCGCTCGGCGCGCGCGCCGGTACGATACCGTGGGCCGCGACCTAGTCAACCACTGCGTGAACGACATTCTCGTGCAAGGGGCGAAGCCGCTTTTCTTCCTCGACTACATCGCGTCCGGAGAACTCGAGGCCGAGGTGGTGGGCGAGATCGTGAAAGGGCTGAGCGCGGCCTGCGCGGAGAATGGCTGCGCGCTGATCGGCGGCGAGACCGCAGAGATGCCGGGGCTCTACCAGGGCAGTGATTTCGACCTCGCCGGATCGATCGTCGGCGTCGTCGAGCGCGAAGCGATCATCGACGGCTCGCGCATCGAGCCCGGCGATCTCGTATTCGCCCTGCCGTCGACCGGACTGCATACCAACGGGTACTCGCTGGCGCGCCGCCTGCTCTTCGAGGAGCTGGGGCTGTCCGTCGGCGACCGCGTCGAGGAGTTCGGGTGCACGGTGGCGGACGAACTGCTCAAGGTACACCGGTCGTACCTCGCGCCCGTGCAGGAGTTCCAGGGCCTGGTCGCGATCAAGGGGCTCGCTCACATTACCGGCGGCGGCGTCGTCGACAACCTGCCCAGGATCCTTCCCGCCGGCTGCGCGGCTGCGATTCATACCGGCAGCTGGCCGATCCTCCCCGTGTTCCATTTCATACAGACCAAGGGATCGGTGTCGGACGCCGAGATGTATCGCGTCTTCAACATGGGACTCGGCATGCTGATCATCGTCGGAGCCGATGATGAACGGCGCGTTCCGTCCCGCCTTGGCGAGCTCGAAGTGTATCGAGTCGGCGAGATCGTCAAGGGAGACAGGACGGTCGGTGTCGTGTAGACAGGGTCGGCTCCCGGTTGGCGGCGTTCACCCTACGGGAGCACCACCAGGCCGACCCTTTCCCCGCTCGAGGAAGCATCCGAGATCGATTCCGGATCGAAACCCAACGAAGTGTCGGGGAACATCTCCACCAGCGCCCGCTGTACGATGTCGTAAACCAGCAGCTGGTCGTTCAGGGTGTCGATCGTGTACAGAAACGAGAAGACCGGGTGTAAGGCGAGATCGCTCTGTTCGCCGGCGTCCTTTCCCGATCCGCGGGAGAAGAAGTCGTATTCTACCGCCTTGGTGCCGCCGCCGGAGGGATCGACTTTGAGAATCTCCTTGGTGTCGTCGGTATCCACCAGTATG
The DNA here is from genome assembly GCA_041742575.1 of Candidatus Krumholzibacteriia bacterium. Classification (GTDB taxonomy): domain Bacteria; phylum Krumholzibacteriota; class Krumholzibacteriia; order WVZY01; family JAKEHA01; genus JBGSIK01. The sequence continues at coordinate 825 of JBGSIK010000088.1, read as the reverse complement.
TACACCATGCCTTCGTGGCATACCATTCCCTTCGCCCCCTCGGCCTCATCGTGAGTGAGGCCGACGACGACGACGGACGAACCCTCCGCCGCGAGCGAGTCGACGGGTAGCCTCCGCAGGGTAAAATCCGAGAGGTCGACGAAGTAGACGTCTTCGAAGTACGGGCTCTGCGATTCGAGGTCGACCGCGACCGCGTCGTTATTGGTGCGGTTGCCGGGCACGCCCGCGTACGTGGCTTCGGGGAATCGCGCCAGCGTGTCGCGGCATCCCACGACGAACGGTCCGAACTCGTCGCATCCAAAGAGAACGCCCGCGAGTGACGCCGTGATCTCGGCGTTCACGAAAGATTCCAGACTCGCGAAGTGCGCGTTGGTTCCGTTGGTCCGAACCTTCATCACCTCGGGGAACACGTCCGCCCAGGCGAGGAAGAGATCCCCCGCGGAGGAGAAAGACACATCGCGGGCGACGATGCGCCCGACGCCTTCTTCGTACTTCGCGAAAGACGCCGTGGCGGCCGCGCGGCGCGGGAAGTCAGGCGTGATCTTGACCAGACCGGCAATGGGGAGTCCGCCGGAGGTATTGAGGCGCGACTGCCGGGTGAAGAGAATGACGCCGCCCTGGGGCGTGAATTTTCGCACGAACGTAGGGTCATCCTCCGGGCAGTAGAAAACGCTCGCCGTCGCGGTGAATTCCGCGAACTTGCCGCTATCGTCTGAGATTTCGACCCGGATGACGTTGGTGCCGGGCGTGTTCCCCAGCGTGAATCGCGTGGAGGCGTGGCCGCGGGAGTCCGTGAGCGCGAACTCGGGCGACGGCGATCCGGCT
>JBGSIK010000087.1:0-10349 GCA_041742575.1 Candidatus Krumholzibacteriia bacterium | reverse complement strand
TTTCTCAGCTCGCGCACGTTTCCCGGCCATGAATAGGCGAGTAGCTTCTCCGCGGCCGGCTCCGCGATGCCAGCCACTGGCTTGCCGAGGCGGCCGCCGAACTGCGCGACGAAACGGCGAGCCAGAAGCAGGGTGTCCGTGCCTCGCGCTCGCAGTGGCGGGATCTGCAATTGAATGACATTCAATCGATAGTAGAGGTCTTGCCGAAACTGCCCTGTTTCTGCCGCTTCTTCAATGTCCCGGTGGGTGGCCGCAATGATGCGAGCATCGAAACCGATTTCGGACGTGCCACCGAGAGGCCGGACTCGGCGCTCCTCCAAAGCGCGCAATAACTTGGGTTGAACAGCCAACGGAATATCACCGACCTCGTCCAGAAACAGGGTGCCGCCGTCGGCTTCCGGCATGAGGCCTTTCTTGTCCCCGCGAGCATCGGTGAACGCTCCTCGGCGATAGCCGAACAATTCGCTCTCAATTAGCGATTCGGGAAGGGCAGCGCAGTTGAACGCCACGAATGGCCCCTGCCGTCGCCGGCTCCTGTTGTGAAGCAAGCGGGCCACAAGTTCCTTGCCCGTACCGCTCTCCCCCGTGATGAGCACCGAAGTCTCGGTGTCGGCGATCCGCTCGATTTGCCGGCAGAGCTCCTGCATCGCCGGGCTTTCACCGATCAGCTCGTCGCATCCGCCCCTCCCGGAAGTCTTGGAAAGTATCTTGATCTGCTCCTTCATAGCCCGATGATTGACTGCGCGTTCCAAGGAGACGGAGAGGATATCGAGATCGACGGGTTTGGTCACGAAGTCGTACGCGCCCGCACGTATGGCGGAAATCGCGTTTTCCATGCTCCCAAACGCGGTCAGGACGACAACCGGCACGTCCGGCCGGTTGGCCACTATACGCGCGCATAGCTCGATGCCGTTCATTCCCGGCATGTTCAAGTCGGTGAAGACCACATCGAAATCCTCGTCGCGCATACGCTGAAACGCCGCCTCCGCCTTCGTTTCCCACGTCACGGCATGACCTCTCCGGCGCAGGTCGGTCTCGAGCAGTTCGCACATGCTCCGGTCGTCGTCCACGACAAGAATCCGAGCGCTCATTTCGCGGCCTCCACCGGCAAGAATATCGTGAAGCAAGTTCCTCTTCCCACTTCACTCTCCACATCGACCCACCCGCCATGCTCTTCGACGATTCCCTTCACCACCGCCAGTCCCAACCCCGTTCCCTCACCCGACGGTTTTGTCGTGTAAAACGGTTCGAAGATCATCCCGAGTTTGTCGGATGGGATACCGTCCCCCTCGTCGAGGACTCGGACAATGACGCAATCGCGCGCACGGATTTCGGGCATCGACCGTGGTCGCGCTTCCTCGACCATCAGCTGCACTTCGATCCGTCCGCCACGGGGCATCGCCTGGATTCCATTTACGAGAACATTCATGAACACCTGTTCGATGTGAGCACGATCGACGGACATCCTCGGCAAAGGTGTTTTTTCGACGACTTCTACCTGGACGCGTTTTTTTTGCGCGTCAGGAGCGAGCATGACGACGGCCTCTTTGACTATGTTATCGATCGATTCATTCGTTTTGCGCCCTGACGGACGACGGGCAAAATCCAGCAACTCCCGGATTATCCTCGCCATCCGGCCGGCTTGCTGTTCGATGATTTTCGCGCTGGACAACACCTCGTCATGGCTCAAGCCATCGTCGGCGATCAATCTAGCCCGACCGGATACCACATTCAAGGGCGTGCCGAGCTCGTGCGCAATTCCCGCAGCGATGCGGCCCACCGTTGCCAGCCGATCCGAGTGCCGAAGCTGTTCCAGAGTCGCGATACGGGCGTCCGTTTCGGATTGCACTGCTGCGCGCCCCTCCTCCAGCTCCCGGCACATCTGATTCATTGCCGACGCGAGACTGGAGAGCTCGTCCCTCCCGTGGATCACGACGTCTCCCGCCAGGTCGCCTCGCCCGATTCGGTGGGTTTTGTCCACGAGCATTTTCAGCGGCCGTCCGACGAGATGTACTCCCAGCAACCACAGTACCAACGATCCGACCAGCAATACCAGAATTCCCAGGACTACAGCTTGCATTACGGTGCCGCGGGTGTACGACACGAGCGCGCTCAAAGACTCCGTGATTTCGATAGCGCCAAGACGGTTGATACCCACATCGACAGGAACATACGTATAGCGATATCCCGGTCCACCACGGCCGGCGCGCTTCACGGAAACAGGTCGCCCTTCCCGAATCGGTGTGAGCATCTCTGCTTCCACACGCGGGCCGCCGGGATCGTTTGGCGGTGCGTCCAGCCAGACCAATCGAATCTCGATCCGCCCCTCGCCGCGATTGACTCGCCTTACGAGTTCCCGCGCGCTATCCGGGCCCCGCTGTGACCACACATCCGCAGTCAATTCAGCCAGAACGCCGCCAAGATGAAGAGCGTCCCGCTCCATGTCATCATCGAACAATGCCACCTCGCGTCTGACCGCGAAGAAGCTGTCGATGGAAAGCAGGGCAATGACACCCAACATCACGAATGCAATCAACTTTGCCGATAATTTCATCTCAGTGCCCCGTCATGAAGGATTGCAGGCGCTATCCATGATCGCCATTCCGCGACCAGCGGTGCACGCCATGAGGTTCCGATTTTGAATTGTAGCACGGAGTCCGAGCCGGAATGACAAGATTTCACCGGACGCGACGCACCTCGGTCCACGCCTGAATCCGATGGGGCCTTTCGAAGCGGGAGATCGGCGATCGATTCGGACGCGAGACCAAATTCTGACGCGGGATCAAACTCTGACGCGAGATTAAACGGGCCGTTTAATCCAGAGAACCACAGGCGACTTCAGTGACACGTTGCGGCTAACACGCTCCCCGTGGTCTTGAGACACTCTCGAGTGAGCGGCCCGGTGTGAAATCGTTCATATCGAACATATCAGCCGTGGCGGTTATAACCATTCGGCGATCGCTGGCTGCCACGCGCCGTTCTTCGACGGATCGGGACTATTTGCCAGATCCCTTGTCGCCGAGATGTTGGATCATTTTCTCGATGCTGTGCAAAGCGTCATCCATGAACCCGGCCATTTGATACATGCGGTCATTGAACTGATGCAGTGCCTCCTGCATACCCTGGTCTTTCGACACCGTGTCGTCGTGCAGCAAACCGTGACACTCCTCCAACTCGGCTTTCATTTTCTCGGCCATAGCGCCCATTGAATCACTCATGCGCTTCAAAGCCAGAATCTGCTCCTTCAACTCGCCTTGGTACTGGTCCGCCAGTTGGTCGAGCGATGCCGAGAGCTGATGCGACCTTTCAATCATCCCGCCGGCTTGCTCCGGCATGAACAAAAACGAAGGCATCTCGTTATGCCCCGTTATCGGGGGATTCGCTGCCGTCTGGCCTTGCCCCAAGGACAGCGGTTCTCCCTGACGGGGAGGATGAGCCCGGGACGACGCCACGCCGGTGGCGAGCACCAGCAGTGCGCCTACTACGATGACGTTTGTTCTTGCGGTCATCAGAATACCTCCTCGCGATTGCTACGATTGACGGTCAGAGTCACAGAGCCGGCGCCGGGCGGACCGGCGCCCGCGAATCGGCTCCTTTGCTCAACTCCTCTTCGTTGCAGCCGGCGCTGTCGTCGGCGATGAGCCTCCCGGCGGGATGAGCTCCCGAACCCTGGCGACGAGATCATCGATATCAAACGGCTTGTCGAACATATCGACGGCTCCCAACATCTCCGATTTCGAGTGGGTCCATTCGTCGCCAAACGCCGTGATCAGGATCGTCGGAGTGAACCCTCCTGCGTAATGAAACGCCCTCAGCGCGTCCAATCCCGAGATCCCGGGCAACCGGATATCGGACACAATCAGATCTTGTTGGGGTTTCTCTCCAAAGCCAGAGAGCTGCAGCAGATCCCAACCGTCGTAACAAACGACTGTCTCGTACCCCGCCTTCCGAAACGCATCCACCAGCAGGGCCGCCATCTCCTCGTTGTCCTCCGCAATAAGCACACGGGGTGCGTGTGCGACGGCTACGTCATTCTGCAACTCGGTCTTGTCCTGCACCCTACCGCCCATGCCTGACATGGCTCTCGCCTCCTGAATCTTATTGCGCGGTGAGCGCCCGATCGCCTTGCTTCGATACGACCGGCATTCGTTACCGACCGCCTCCATCGTTTCTTTAATCCACCGTGGGCAGAATCCGTGCCACATGATGTTTCATATTTGCCAATGGCTTACGCGGTCGTCGTCCGGGGCATAGTACCCCACTGTGGCGCCGCGCCCCGCCTGATCGTGGTTCACTAGCGCGACTGCGCGTCAGGGGACTGGAGCACCTTCCCGGACAATCAGAACCAATTCATCTACCCGACGCGAATCGAGCCCTGCGAATACGTTTGTGATTGTCCTGGCTACGGCTATAGTGGGCGTGACGCTGTTTTTCATGACCGCGCAATTCCGGCGCGTGGTGTTGGCCCGTCCCGGCAGTGCTTCGACAACGGTGGAGGCAACATGGACAATGCAAGTACGCCCCAGCGTGCAGTCTCGGCGCGGCGATTCTTTATCACGGTTCTGGCCAGCTGGCTCGTGATGGTCGCTCTCGACCTGCTTCTCAACGCGGGCTTGTTTGCAACGCTCTGGTTCGAACCCAGCCCATTTCTGCTGTCTCCTGAAGATCTGTTTCGCAGATTGCCCCTGGGCTACGCTGCCTTTTTCGTGCAGGCCGTGGCGTATGTCTGGTTAACGACGGAAGTGGGCGCCAGGAACCGGCGGCAGGGCGGCTTGTTCGGGCTCAAGTTGGGGGCACTACTGGGCGTAGCCTCCGTGCTGGGCTTGCGGTCTGGAACCACGGCGAGCTGGACGATGCTGCTCGCGGCCTGGTTCGTTGGCGGAACGGTCATGACGACCGGGGCCTGCTTCATGGCGGGTCTCGCCGCCGAACGGGGCGAAAAGAGAGCGCTATTGAGCGCGCTTCTCTGCTTCGTAGCTGCACTCGTTGTGATCGTGCTTCTTCAGAGCTTTGGCTTGGCCCCGACCAGACGCATGGGCTGACACGCAACTTCACATAGAGCTACTTGTCGGTAGCGTCGGTGTCGCCCGCCGCCTCAGAGTCGGCTATTGACTCTCAAAGCTCGCGGAGCGCGACCACGATGGGAAGGCGTGCGGCGCGCACGGCGGGCGGGAGCCCGCCCACCACACCCATGAGGAGAGAGAAAATGATGCCGCTCCCGATCACGGCCGGTGTGACGCGGAATGAAAATGCGAGATGGGAGAAGCTCGACCAGTTCATGGTGCCGGTGGTGAAGCCGTTGAAGGGTAGCGCCGCGATACAACCGATGGCCCCTCCGGCGAGCGCGATCAGCATTGACTCGGCAAGGAAAGACGCCACGATGCTCCCCGGTCCGAAACCGAGCGCTTTCAAGGTCGCGATCTCCGAGGATCGCGCGGAAATGGCGGAGTACATGGTGTTAAGTGAGGCAAACACGGCCCCCACCGCCATGACCGCGGCGACGAGGAAACCGAGGACCCGTATGATCGTGGATACCACGCGCGACTGTTCACTGTAGTACGTGCTCTCGCGAAACACGTCCACGGTGAGGCGGGGGTCGGCCGTCAAGGCGTCCTTGAGCTCATTGTAGCTCTCCGTAGAGGAGAGCCGCACGGTCACGGACTGGAAAACGTTCTCGGGGCGCTTGAAAATCTGGTTCAAGACGCTCGCATCGCACCACACTTCCGAGTCGAAGGCGCTCCCGCCGGCGTCGAACACACCCACGACCGTCCACCGCCCGCCGCCGAATTCGACCACCGAACCGAGTTCGAATCCCCGGTAGGTGCCGGGGACGTGCTTGCCAACGACCAGTTCGGCCAAGCCGCTCTGGAAATACCGTCCCTCGGCGACTTCGACGTCGGGACGCACCGCAAGGGCGAGTGGCGAGATGCCGCGGATCTGAACGTTGGCGTCCGAGCCCGACGAGACCAGCGGAAACGCCCCGATGACCACGACCTCGGCGCTCACGAGGGGATCTCCCGCCTGCGAGCGCTCGATGCCGGGCGCGTCCTGGATCACTCGGACCTGGTCGAGCATGACGACGCTCATCATCTCGGTGTCGGCCCCTCCGCGGATGATGAGGGCGTTCCGGGGCGAGCCCGACGAGACCATCGTCGCGCGGAATCCTTGCGCCATCGCGAGCATGACGATGAACACTGCCACGGTTCCGGCGATGCTCAAAACGGCAACGAGCGTCGGGCGCCAGCGGTGCACGACGCTGCGGATGTTGTATTGCACGGGTATGGCCATGCTCACACCCTCCTCAGGGCGGTGACTATCTTGAGCCGCATTGCCCCCATGGCCGGCAGAAACCCGGCCACCGCGCCGGCGGCGAGCGCGAGCACGATTCCGAGCACCACATCCTCTCCGCGAAGATAGAAGTACGCCAGCATTCCCCCCGTCGGATCTCCCGCGAGCGTGAAGAGCTTCGCGAGAGCGAGCCCCGCCCCTCCACCCACGGCGGCTACGAGCAGCGATTCGGCCATCACCAGGGAGAGAATCGAGATGTCCGTGAACCCGACTGTCTTCATGACGGCGAGCTCTCCCGTCCGTTCGCGCACGGCGATGGCCATGGAATTGCCCGTCACCAGCAGCAATGTGAAGAAGACGACGCTCCCGATGGAGAGGATGAGGAGCTTGATGTTGCCGATCTGGTTGGCGAAGCTCGCCGCGAACGCCTTCTCGGTCTCGGTCTTGGTCTCGTACGGGGAGTTGGCGAAACGGTCGTCTATTTGTTGCGCTACGGTGACGGCGCTCGCCGGGTCATCGACCTTCACGACGTACCAGCCGACGGTCCCCTTGAAGAACGGCCGCCGCTCCTCGAGATACGGGTACTGGAACCAGAGCTCGGAGGTCATCATCTCCCTCTGTTTCACATCATAAACGGCCCGCACGTTGAACTCCCAAGTTCCCGCCCAGATGGTGCCTTCGAGCGGCACGCGATCGCCGATCTTGAACTTGAACCGGTCCACAAGGGGAGGGCTTATGATGCACGCCTGCCGGTCATCGACGAACGCCTTCCACTCTTCTTCGTCGAATCGATACTCGGGGTAGACGCTGAGATAGGTCTCGGGGTCGATCGCGTAATTGGGGAAAAAATTCTTCATTTCCTGGTAATAACCCCCGAACCACGTCGCGAACGTCGCTTCCTCCACGTGCGGGATCTGGCGGATCTGTTCTTGATAGGCGATTGGAAGCGGCATGATGAGCGAGACGCGGTTGCGGACGACGACCCGGTTGGCGCTGGCGACGTCGACACCCGATCCCAGCGCCGTCTTGATGGTCATGAGGAGCCCGAAGAGAAAGAGCGCGGCCAAGAAGGACCCGGCGGTGAGCGCGGTGCGGATCTTCTTCCGCTTCAGGTTGACAAGGATCAAGTGGAGGTACTTCACCGCGCAGCATCCTCTCCCTGCGACGCAAAGGGTCCATCCGAGGTGCGCTCGAGGAGCGTTCCCTTGTCGAGATGAAGTATGGTGCTTGCGCGCTTTGCCGCGACGGGATCGTGCGTCACGAGAAAAACGGTCTTTTCGAACTCCTTGGAGAGACGGCTGATGATATTGAGGATCTCGTCTCCCGACGCCCGATCGAGATCGCCTGTCGGCTCATCGCAGAGGAGAATGGTGGGGTCGGCCACGATTGCGCGGGCGATGGCCGCGCGCTGCTCCTGACCGCCCGAGAGCTGGCGCGGATAATGATGCATGCGATCGGAAAGGCCCACGAGCTCGAGGGCGCCCTCGACGTGCTTCCTGCGCTCGGCCTTGGAGAGCTTGGTGAGCAGGAGCGGCAACTGCACGTTCTGGTAAGCGGTGAGCACGGGTATGAGATTGTACATCTGGAAGATGAAGCCGATGTGGCGCGCGCGCCAGGCGGCGAGCTTACGGCTCTTCAAAGCGCTGATTTCTTCGCCGGCGATGCGCACGGAACCGCTCGACGGCGCGTCGAGTCCCCCGATGAGGTTCAAGAGCGTCGTCTTGCCGGAGCCCGATGGGCCCATGAAAGCGACGAACTCTCCCTTGGCGACGTCGAGATTGAGCCCGCGGAGCACATCGATCTCTTCCCCACCGCGGTAGTACTTCTTGTCGAGATCCCGGATCTCGACGAGCGAGCCGCTCCCTTTACCGTCAACGCGAACCATCGAGTTCTCCTTCTCTCATTGTCACCGCTCTCGGTCATTGCTCGACGACGACCTTCTGCCCATCTTTGAGCCCGCCCTCCGGCGAGATCACGACCCGCTCTCCGGACCTCACACCGGCGACCAACTCCACGTCGGCCCCCCTCTCGCGGCCCAGACGAACCGCACGACGTTCGACGCGACCGTCCTTCACCACGTAAACGTACGCCTGCTCGCCTTCTTTCCCCACGGCATCGCGAGGCACCAACATGACCGCAACTGCGGCCCCGGCGGAGTCCGCCGCGGCTCCTGCCGCCCCGGACGCTACGCCCTCCGGCGCCCCTTCCAGGAAAGAGACCTTCACGCCCATGTCCGGCAGGATGCGGGGATCGAGCCCATCGAATGTGATCCGCACTTTGACCGTCGCCTTCTGACGGTCAGCGGTCGGAATCACCGTTCGCACTTTCGATGGAATGCGCCAGTCCGGATACGCGTCGAGCACAGCCTCGACGCGCTGGCCCGGCGAGACGCGCGCGATGTAGGACTCGTTCACGTCCACTTCGATTTCGAGCGACGCCATATCCACGATGGTCGCGATGCCGGTCCGCGTGTAGCCCCCGCCGGCCGATACGGGAGAAACCATCTCCCCCGGTTGCGCGTCTTTGGACACCACGATGCCGGCGAAGGGCGAACGGATGACGCAGTTCTCGACGTTCTGGCGGGCAATGCCGACGGAGCGTTCGGCCGAGGTGATGCTCTCTTTGGCAAGGGCGATCTGCGCCTCGTAGCTGCGAACAGCTGTGTCCGCGTTGTCGAATTCTTCCTCGCTCACGAGATCCCGGGCGCGCAGATTTTTCGCCCGCTCCAGTGTTTTCCGCGCATTGGCGAGCTTGACCTCGAGATCCTCGAGCCCCGCGACGGCCACTGCGTGTTGGGCTTCCACCGCCCGCAGCATGGCCACCGCGTCAACGTCATCGAGGCGCGCAAGCACCTGGTTTGCCCCCACGCGCATCCCTTCATCGATGAGCACCTCTTTGACCTTGCCCGTGATCTTCGCCGAAACCGTCGCCCGTCTGCGCGGGGTGACATAGCCGCTGGCATTGAGGACGGCGGTCTGCGCAGTCCCGGCTTCGCGCACGAGCGCCACGCGGACGGTGATCGCGCGATTCCGCGTGACGACCAACAGGAGCACAGCGAGAACGACCGCTGCCGCGACGGCGATCGCGACCACGATCCGCCTGTCGAGACCCGTTTGCTCACGAGCGGAGGGATCGATACTGAGCTTCGATAGATCCTGATTCATTCCTGGAGAGACCCCATGGCTCCCGTGCCGGCGGCGTTCAGACGACCATAACGCCTGCGCCGCCACTCGTAAGGCCGTTGAAGAGGGCAGCTCTGTAATCGGTAAATCTAACTTAGTTTTCCGGAAAAAGCCATATCAAAGATCGAAGGGACATCCCGAAGGCACACACGAATCGCTCGCATCCGTGATATCATGTTTCCCTCGTCCCAATCAAAAAGCCCGGCTGCCGAGCCTCCTCAACGCTCGACAACCGGGCTCTTTACCCCGAAGACCTACTAGTTACTTGAGAAGGACCATCTTCCTCGTCTCGGTCAAGCTACCCGCCCTGAATCTGCAGAAGTAGACGCCGGATGCGGCGGCGCCGCCATCGAGCGTTTGGCCGTTCCAAGTGACGGTGTGCTTGTTCGCCTCCAGCTCGCGGTCGATGAGGGTCGCCACACGCTTACCGGCGACGTCGAATATGGCGACCTCTACCTTCATCCGCTCACTCAGATCGAACGATATCGTCGCCGACGGATTGAAGGGGTTGGGATAGATCGAGCCGAGTGCCGTGACCTTCGGTGCCACGCCGGCGTCATCGCCCGCTCCCGTCGGAACATCTAAGCCGTAGCAATGGGTCCGCAACCGGTCGTGGCCGAACATCGGCCACCAGAGTTTGTCTCCCGAGTATTCGTACGATCGAAGCTCGCGACCGTGGACCTGACCGCCGCTCGTCGCCACAAAGAGCTCGATCCAGCCATCGCCGTCCACGTCGCCCGCGGCAGCGGAGGTGATGATATTCGCGCCGAAATAGAGCGGGAAACTGGGCGTTCGCGTGCCGCTTCCGTACCAGGCATGGAAATAAGTGCCCGGGCTCCCCACCATGACATCCGCATTATAACCGAGCGCAATCGCCGA
>JBGSIK010000086.1:0-4165 GCA_041742575.1 Candidatus Krumholzibacteriia bacterium | reverse complement strand
GCCGGCCGGCAAGCGGGCACGCGCGGAGGGAGACGGCGATAGGAGGCCAGATGAGCAATTCCCGCGAGATTGAACACTTGAACAATCTGAGAGCGCAGGCCCAGCTGGGCGGCGGCCAGGAGCGCATTGACGCGCAACACGCCAAGGGCAAGAAAACCGCGCGCGAGCGCATCGATATGCTCATGGATCCCGGCTCCTTCCGCGAGCTGGATATGTTCGTCGAGCACCGCGCCACCGACCTGAACATGGCGGACAAGAAGTACCTGTCGGACAGCGTCGTCACCGGCTGGGGGACGATCGGCGGCCGGCTGGTGTATGTGTTCAGCCAGGATTTCACGGTTTTTGGCGGGAGCCTGAGCGAGGTCCACGCGGAAAAGGTGTGCAAGATCATGGAACTGGCGACCCGAAACGGCGCGCCCGTGATCGGCCTCAACGATTCCGGCGGTGCACGCATCCAGGAAGGTGTGGTGAGCCTCGGCGGCTACGCCGATATTTTCCTGCGCAACACGCTCGCCTCCGGCGTGGTCCCGCAGATTTCATGCGTCATGGGACCGTGCGCAGGGGGCGCGGTCTACAGTCCGGCGTTGACCGACTTCATCTTCATGGTCAAAAACACCAGTCACATGTTCATCACCGGGCCGGACGTGGTCAAGTCTGTCACCCACGAAGAAGTGTCCTTCGAGGAACTCGGCGGCGGGACGACGCACGCCACCCGGACCGGCGTGTGTCATGTGCTGGCCAGCGATGAGAATGACGCGGTCGAATCGATTCGCGTGCTATTGGGGTACCTGCCCTCCAACAACACCGAAGACCCCCCGCGCGTGGATACCGGCGACGACCCCCAGCGCATGGACGAGCGGCTCGACACCATCGTTCCCGACGAACCCAACAAGCCTTACGACATCAAAGAAGTCATCCACATGGTCGTCGATAACGGCGAGTTCTTCGAGATCCACGAGAACTACGCGCAGAACATCGTGGTCGGATTTGCGCGGCTGGACGGGTACACCGTCGGCATCGTGGCCAATCAGCCGGCCGTGCTGGCCGGTGTGCTCGACATCAATTCGTCGCGCAAGGGCGGGCGCTTCGTGCGTTTTTGCGATTGCTTCAATATTCCCATCATCACATTCGAGGATGTGCCGGGCTTCATGCCCGGCGTGAATCAGGAACACGGCGGCATCATCATCCACGGGGCCAAGCTACTGTACGCCTACTGCGAAGCGACCGTGCCCAAGCTCACCGTCATCACCCGCAAAGCGTACGGCGGCGCTTACGACGTTATGAACAGCAAGCACATACGGAGCGACTTCAACGTCGGTTGGCCGTCCGCCGAGATCGCGGTGATGGGGCCGGACGGCGCGGTCAATATCATTTATCGCAAGGAGATCGCCGAGGCGGCCGACCCGGCGGCCAAACGCGCCGAGCTGGTGCAGATGTACCGCGAGAAATTCGCCAACCCCTACATCGCGGCCGCGCGCGGTTACCTGGACGACGTGATCATTCCGCACGAAACGCGCCCACGCCTGATCGACGCGCTGCACATGCTGCAGAACAAACGCGACACCAATCCGCCCAAGAAGCACGGGAATATTCCGTTGTGAGGAGATTCACATGCCGAGCAAAACATCCGTCGACGAACTGGCCGCCATCCTGACCAAACCCTACGCCCACCTCAAGTTGGGTGAGGTCAACGATCATGCCGTCTACCTGGTGCGGTTCAAAGGCGACTATGTCTTTCACCGCCATACCAGGGATGAGATGTACCTCGTGCTCGAAGGCGAGGCCAAAATACAGTTTCCCAAACAGCCGCCGCTGGTGCTAAAGAAGAACGAGAGCGCCGTGGTGCCTGCTTACACCACACACAGCCCCCTATCAGAGAAAGGCGCCCTCGTGCTGATGTTCAAACCCGTAGACATGTTTGCGAGATGAACAGAGGCGGATCGAGGCGTGGAAATGAAAAAGAATCCGATAAAGATTTGCGACACTCTGCTGCGCGACGCGCACCAATCGCTGCTCGCCACGCGCATGAGAACGCAAGACATGCTCGAGGTCGCGTCGCGGATGGACAAGATCGGCTACTGGTCGGTGGAGATGTGGGGCGGCGCAACCTTCGACAGCGCCATGCGCTTCCTGGGCGAGGACCCGTGGGAACGCATTCGCGTGCTGCGCAAGGCGATGCCCAATACGCGCTTTCAGATGCTGCTCCGCGGCCAGAACATCGTCGGCTACAAGCATTACCCCGACGACATCCTCGAACATTTCGTCGCCGCCGCCAAACGCAACGGCATAGACGTGTTCCGCATCTTCGACGCGCTCAACGACATCCGCAATATGGAACCCGCCATGCGGTTCGTAAAGCGCGAGGGTGGGCATGTACAGGCGGCCATTTCGTACACCACGAGTCCCGTGCACGACATCCCCGCTTTTGTTCGATTAGGACGCGAACTCGCCGACCGGGGAGCGGATTCGATCGCCATCAAAGACATGGCAGGGTTGATCACGCCCTACGCGGCCTATGAACTGGTCGAGGCGCTCAAGAAACAAGTCGGTCTACCGGTGCAATTGCACACGCACTACACCAGCGGTATGGGAACGGCGGCGCTGCTCAAAGCGGTGGAGGCGGGCGTGGATGTGATCGACACCGCGATCTCCTCGCTCTCGCTTTCGACTTCGCAGCCGCCGACGGAGACACTCGTGGCCATTCTCAAAGGCACCGAGCGCGACAGCATGCTCGATCTAAATGCCCTGGCTGACATCTCGCGCGCCGTGGCCGAAATCCGCAAGAAGTACGTGAGCTTCGAAGCCGGCATCAGCGCGGTGGACATCAACGTGTTGCAGTTCCAGGTGCCCGGCGGGATGCTCTCCAACCTCGTGAGCCAGCTCCGCGAGCAGGGCGCGATGGATCGCTACTACGACGTGCTCGAGGAAGTGCCCCGCGTGCGCGCCGAGCTCGGGTATCCCCCGCTCGTCACCCCGTCGAGCCAGATCGTGGGCACGCAGGCCACCTTGAACGTGATTATGGGAGAGCGCTATAAGGTGATTCCCGAGGAAGTGAAACAATACGTTCGCGGCTTCTACGGCAAACCGCCCGCGCCCATCGACCCGGAAGTGCAACGCAAAGCGATCGGCGACGAAGAGCCCATCACGTGCCGCCCCGCCGATCTCTTGAGCCCCGGATGGGAAAACGCCAAGGCCGAAATCGGCGATCTCGCCAAATCCGAAGAGGACGTGCTTTCTTACGCACTGTTCCCCCAGATCGCGCGGCCCTTTCTGGAAAGGCGCGCGAAATCGTCGGGCGGCAAAGAGGAGTTCGCCGCGGCTATTGCGGCCGTGGTGTTCCAGCAATCCGACGCCAGAAACAATAATAGAGGAAAACCAATGGCCGCGGCGGTCGTCTCAACCTCACCGTGGAAGTTGGTGAGCCGGGCCGGTCTGCGCCGGGGAGTCGTCAAATGGTAAACAAGTTCCGGTTGGTGCTCGAAGGCGTGCCCTATGACATCGAGCGCAGGGGCGCCCTGCTCCTCGTGAATGGGCAAGAATTCCCCTGGTCGATAAGCGGCGCCACCGTCAAGGTGGGCGGCAACGCGCACACCGTGCAATTGCACGGCAATTCCGCCAGCGTGGACGGCATCCCCTATGCCATCGAAGCACAAGGGCTGGAGGAACCGAGGCCCGGCAAAACGCGGAAGACAGCTCCGACCGACGCCGACGAGGCGGGTGCCATCACCGCCATCATGCCCGGCCTGGTGATCAAGATCAACAAGAAGCAGGGCGAACGCGTCGAGGCCGGCGAGGTCGTCATCATCCTCGAAGCGGTGAAGATGCAGAACGAGCTCCACGCCAAGCAATCCGGAGTGCTCAAGCGGATACATGTCAAGCAGGGCGAATCGGTGGAGATGCGGCAGGTGCTGGCAGTGATTGAATGAGGCGTGCGCCGTACCGCTTGAGTGGAAAAGAGAAGCGCCCGAGTATCGGGCGCTTCTCTTTTTACATCCGCGTTTCCGACAGGGTTCTCAACCGTGCTTTTTCTTGAACTCCGCCAGTACCGAGAGAACGGATTCGATGTCGAACGGCGTGTGGTTTCCATTGATCTGGAAACGGATCGTCTGATCTCCCTTCGGAACCACGGGGTAGTTGAGCCCCGTGGCCAGGATACCGTTTTCGA
>JBGSIK010000085.1:0-8438 GCA_041742575.1 Candidatus Krumholzibacteriia bacterium | reverse complement strand
GGCCGACCCAGCCAGCAAACGTCGCCAGGAAAAGCTGAAAATGGATGGTGCCAATCATGCAGCGAGTGTATCAGATGACCTGGCAAGCAGTGACACCACCGCGCGTTTCAATTTTCGGACACTACGGGAGTCGATTCGGTCGAGATGATCGCCCGCGCCATGGAGGCTCCGAAGGTCGGGGATGAAAAATATCTCGTGGGCACGGCGCAGGAAATTCCGTTCGAGGACGAGTGCGCCGACGCGGCCCTCTACCTCGCGAGCTTCCACCACGTCCCGGCGAAGGAGATGCCCCGCGCCCTCGCGGAGTGCATGCGCATCCTCAAGCCCGGCGGCGCAGCGATCTTCGTCGAACCGGTCGGCGAGACGGGATCCTATTACGAGGTCGTCCGGCTCGTCGAGGACGAGCGCGACATTCAAGCGAAGGCGTGCGAGGCGATCAAGGCGGCGGGGACCGCGGGCCTGCGCATGACGGGCGAGGGGATGTACTATCTGGAGAGGTCCTTCCAGGATTACATGCGCCTGCTCGATCTCTTCGTCGGCGACGCCGCGGCGAAGATCGACATCGCGGCCGCCGCGCGCGCGGTCACGGAGCGGCTTAGCCGCGCCGCCGACACGACTTTCGAGTCCTACCGGTACCGGTCCATCTGCCGGATGAACATCCTCAAGAGAACGACATAGGGCGGGCGGATCTTCCCGCGCGAACTAACTCAAGAATATCAAAACGAGCCGCACCTTCTCGTCCCTGTCTTTGATGGGGATGATTTCGGCGGCGACAGCTCGCGCGATGTTTCGAACGGGAAGCGTCATCGTGAAATGCACGGTACGGGGCACCTTGTCGAGGTCGACGACACTGAGGTATGAACGCGCGAACTGATTGTTTTCCGGACAATTCACGATTGATTCGATCGGTATCGTTTCTTGCTCGACGCCGAAGAGAGCGCGCGCCGCCGGGTTGAAGCGAAAGGATCCCTCATCGATATCGGCTATAACGACCGCGGTTCCCGTGCGCTCGTGCATGATCTCGCGGGCGCGGGTGCTGACGGCGACCCAGTCAGCCCGGAGCGTGTCGTAGAGGCGCAGGCGGTCGGCGACCTTGTTCGTGAGATCCGCAAGCCCGCGCACTTCGTCGCGCGAGAGCCGATGCGTCTGGATTCCCGATTCGTAGTTGCCGTCGAGGAGATGCCGCGAGAAACGCGTGTATTTCAGATGGAAGGTGACGATCCGCGCCGCGAGGTACACGGCGCACGCGAAACCGAGCGGACCGAGCCAGGCGGCCCAAGCATAACGGCCGATGACCGAGGACTGCCTCAGGAGAACAAGGTAGGCCGCGACGTAGCAGAACATGAGGCACAGGCCCGCGAGCTTCAAGAGATTCTTGAACATCGGCTCACCGCTCCGTGAACTTGCGTATGCTGTCTTCCGTTCCGACCACGAGAAGGACGTCGTCCGCTTCGAGCGTCGTGTCGGGTGACGGCGCAACGTCCATCGTCTCCGAGAAAATGCGCTCGCCCCGGCCGTCTATCGAGGGATTCCTCTTCTTCAGGGCCGCGATATTGATGTGGTTTTTTTCGCGGGTGTTGGCCTCGCGAATCGTTTTGCCGACGAGACCCCGCGGCACCGTGATTTCGACGATGCTGTGGTCGCGCGAGAGCGGGATGTGCTTCTTGATGCCCGGCGAAATGAGGCTTCGAGCAACGAGACGGCCCATCTCCTCCTCGAGGTTTACGATCTCGTCGACCTCGAGCGTTTTCAGGATCTCCTGCTGGAGCGGGCTGATGGCGCGCGCCCAGATCTTTTTAACGCCTATCTTCTTGAGGAGCAGCGTCGTCAGGAGATTGGCCTCGATGTCGTCGCCGATGCAGACGACCGCGATGTCCACATCCTGAATGCCGACCGACCGGAGTGCCGCCTGGTTGATGCTGTCGAGAGCGGCTGCGTATGAAACCGACTCCTTGATCGCCTCGACGCGCTCGCGGTTCTTGTCGATGGCGATCACTTTCGCTCCCCGTTCGCTGAGATCGCGCGCCACCGTGCTCCCGAAATTACCGAGACCGATCACCGCGACATATCGCATTGCGTGCCTCTCTTTCGCAGCATCAACCGATCATGACCCGTTCTTCGGCGTACCGGTATTGCGAGGGTCTTCTCTGGCGCAGGAACGCGTAGGCGATCGTGAGAGGGCCCAGTCTCCCCGTGAACATGAGGAGCGTCAGCGCGACCTTTCCCGCCGGCGAGAGGTTCGGTGTAATCCCCGTTGAGAGTCCGACCGTGCCGAAGGCGCTCACCGTTTCGAACATGACGCTCGCAAAGGGCTGATTCTCATAATAGAGGAGCACGAGCCCGAACGCCAGCACAACGACCAGGGAGATAATGAGCACGCTGAGAGCCTTCTGGATGACTTCGGTCGGGATCGTTCGGCGATAGAGCTCGGCGTCGGGGCGCTTGCGGAGCCCGCTCACGATGGCGCTCCAGAGCACGGCGACGGTCGTTGTCTTGATCCCCCCTCCCGTGGAACCCGGCGATGCCCCGATGAACATCAGGATGATGACGACCATGAGCGTGGCCGAGGACAGAGCGCCGAAATTGCACGTGTTGAAGCCCGCGGTGCGCGCCGTGACCGACTGAAAGAGCGATACGAGGATGCGGTCCCCGATTCCGGCGCCGGCGAGCGAAGAGCCGCGCTCCAGCGCGTAGAAAAATATCGCTCCGGCAAGGATGAGGGTCACGCTCACGGCGAGAACGATCTTCGTTTGCACCCGGAGGTTCAGGATCCGGGGAGAGCGCCGGAAGGCGCGTTCCCGGAAATTGCCCAGGAGATCCCGCACGACGGTGAATCCGAGACCGCCGAACACGATGAGCACCATGATCACGACGTTGGTGTTGATATCGCCGGAGAACCGGACGAGACTATCGCCGAAGGTCGAAAATCCAGCGTTGCAGAAGGCGGAAACAGAATGAAAAAGGGCATGGAAGGCCGTGAGGCCGTCCCCGCCGATCTTTCCGCGCCACGCGAGGAAGAGCGCCGCGGTCCCCGCGATTTCGAAGGCGAAGGTCATTCTGACGATGAATTTCAGCAGGTCCTTGATGCTCGCGATCGTGTCCTGGTCGAGCATCTCCTGCATCTCGATCTGGCGCTGCATCTCGACGCGCTTCCTGGCGAAGATCGCCAGCGAAACCGAGAACGTCATGATGCCCAGGGCGCCTACCTGGATGAGCGCGAGGATGATACAATGGCCGAAGGTGCTGAAGTGCGCGGCGGTGTCCTTCACAATGAGCCCGGTGACGCACGTGGCGGAGGTGGCCGTGAAGAGGGCGTCGACGAAGCCGGTGCGAACGCCCGCGACCGTCGCCGCGGGGAGCATGAGGAGTATCGCCCCGACGCCTATCGCGGCGGCGAAGCTCGTAAGCATGAGGTGGGCGGGCTTGAGGCCGAGAAGCGAAACGAACTTTTCGGCCTTGCGGGTTCGCGAGAAAACCATGAAGATGATGACCGCCTGCCGGACGATGACCGCGGCAGGGCTGTTCTCGGTGCCTTGATAGATCTGCACGAGAGGCACGAAAACGATGATATCGAGCCAGTTGCGTTTGAGATGCTCCCGTTTGCTCTCGCTCTTGACAAAGGATATGACGACGTGGATCAGAAAGAGGCCGAGGACGGCCAGATTGGCGGATTTGAAGTAGCGCGCATACTGATCGAAGTAGCCGCTGGACTCCGCCATGAGCATAAAGAAGGCGAGGATCGCGACAGCGCCGATGGAATAGTCGAATCGCTTCATAATATGCGAATACTAACACAGGGTTTCGGCGATTTCAAAAACGACGTGGTCGGGGAAGGCTACCGACGGATCGAGTGGAATGGCCGCGACGAGCGCGGAAACCCCGTGAGCTCGGGGGTCTACTTCTACCGTCTGGCGAC
This sequence comes from Candidatus Krumholzibacteriia bacterium, assembly GCA_041742575.1. Lineage (GTDB taxonomy): Bacteria > Krumholzibacteriota > Krumholzibacteriia > WVZY01 > JAKEHA01 > JBGSIK01. The sequence continues at coordinate 4,522 of JBGSIK010000085.1, read as the reverse complement.
GGGAACGAGAACGCTCACACGCAAGATGTTGTTGGTGCGATAGGTACAATCTCTCGTCTCTGGTTCGGATTCTTGGTGGCCCGGCTGTTGATGAAGGTGGATGATCGACAGCCGGGCCATTCAGCAGGCCCTCTTGGATTCGTGATATACAGGGTGTACCGGCCGCTCAGCTTCGCGTTGACTCGTCGGAAACCCTGCCCATATACTCCCTTCCACCTTTGGCGTGAACAGGAAACGCAACAAAAGAACCCGTCATGAAGACGAATCTCGCACTCATCTCCGCTCTCACCCTCCTGCTGTTCTCGTGCGCCCCTGCGCGTGCCGCGGGATTGGAGGTCGTGGCCAAGGACCCGTATTCCGGCGCCATAGTGATCGATGCCGCCACGGGAAAAGTGCTCTTCGAAGACAATGCCGACACCAAAGCGTATCCGGCCAGCATCACCAAGCTGATGGTGCTGCTCGTCATTCTTGACGCAGTTGAAGCTCGCCTCCTGACTCTGGACGAGCCGGTCACGGTGACCGCCCAGGCCTCCACCATCGGCGGGTCACAGGTGTACTTGAAGGACAACGAGGTGTTCTCGGTCGACGAACTGCTTTACGCGCTCATCGTTCAGTCGGCGAATGACGCGGCGACGGCGCTGGCGATTCATTGCGCCGGCAGCAAAGCGGGGTTCGTGGAGCTGATGAACAGGCGCGCGCGGGAAGTCGGGATGAAAGACACCGCTTTTCGCTCCGTGCAGGGCCTGCCTCCGGAAAAAGGTCAGCTGCCGGATGTGTCCACCCCGCGCGACATTGCGAGGCTGTGCCGCGAGCTTCTCAAGAAACCCGACACATTGAGATACACGTCCGTCAAGCAGCGCCTGTTCAGGGCGGATGCAGCTGAACCGTTCGTGATGGTCAACCACAATCGTCTTCTCGGTAGAGTGGAGGGGTGCGACGGGTTCAAGACCGGGTATTTCCGAGCGGCGGGGTTTTCCATCGCGGCGACCGCGACCAAAGAAAACAAACGAGCCATCGCGGTCGTGCTCGGGGCGTTGAACAAGAGAGTCAGAAACACCAAGGCTCAAGAGATCCTCGCCAGAGGGCTCACCGAACTTGTGACACATGCGCCGTCGCCCGTCCCGGCGACCGCACGCGACGCGTCCCATTGACGAGAGCGCCGGCAGCAGCGGGGAATTCCAATTGCCGACAATTGTATAAAACACACACCGGCCGGTCGCCCGCACGGGGTGGACAAAGCATCGCCCGCGGTGCTAGATTAGTGGCAACGCCGGCCTCTTGGAGACGCGTCCAGACACGCCACCTCGAACGGAGCGACAACATGATGGACAGACGCAGCTTCCTCAGAACCCTCTCCGTCGGAATCATCGGCTCTCAAGTCATCGATCCCAGGGAGTTGTTTGCCTCGCTCCCCGCCGGCGGCCCCACGGGGGGCCCGGCGCTTTCGGTGGTCAAAGGCGCCGATCCTACGGCGGCCACAGGGACCGCGATCGCGGCTCTGGGAGGCATGGGGAAGTTCGTGTCGCGGGGCGATGTGGTAATCGTCAAACCCAACATCGGCTGGGACCGCACACCCGAGCAGGGGGCCAACACCAACCCGGCCGTCGTGGCCGCTCTGGTCGCGCTCGCCCTCGAAGCGGGGGCGAAGAAAGTGAAGGTGTTCGACAACACCTGCAATACCGACCGCCGGTGTTACGAGCGCTGTGGTATCGCCGCGGCGGCCAAAGCGGCGGGGGCGGATGTGTTTTTCGTCGAGGAGCGGAAGCTCAAGAAAGTGGACCTCAAGGGCGAGAAGATCAAGGAGTGGCCGGTCTACACGGACGCGCTCGAAGTGGACAAGATCATCAACGTGCCCGTGGCCAAGCACCACACGCTCGCCCGCGTGACGCTATCCATGAAGAACCTCATGGGCCTGGTGGGCGGGAACCGCAACCTGCTCCACCAGAAGATCGATGTCAACGTCGTCGACCTCGCCGGATACTTCAAGCCCACGCTCACCGTGCTGGACGCGGTCCGCGTCCTCAAGCGGAACGGGCCGCAGGGGGGAAACGTGAAGGACGTCGAGATGCGGAATACCGTCGCCGCATCGACCGATTCCGTGGCGATCGACGCTTACGGCGCCACTCTGTTCGGCATGACGGGCGACGATCTGGGGTTCGTTCGCGAGGCGTACGGGCGCGGGTTGGGCGAGAAAGATCTCTCCAAAGTGAACCTCATCGAGAAGAACCTGTCCTGAAGTGGCCACGCAGCAGAAGATGTCGCGGCTCAAGAAGGCGAGGATCGTCTCCCAGACCGTCTTCTTCCTCCTGTTCCTCTTTCTCCTCACGCGGACGGAATACCACGGCCGCGACACCATAGGCTATCCGGTCAAGGTGTTCCTGGAGCTCGACCCGCTCGTCTTCCTGAGCACACTGTTATCGTCCCACACCGTCGCGCCCGGCATGTTTCTGAGCTTCATTGTGATCGGTATCACGGTGGTGCTCGGGCGCGGGTTCTGCGGGTGGTTTTGCCCGCTGGGGACGTTGAACGACATGGTAGGGGCGTTGCGCCGCAAGAAGGTGCCCAAGGAAACGCGTCTGGACACGCACGGAGTGAAGTTCAAGTACTACCTGCTCGTCGGAATTCTCGTTGCCGCGGTGTTCCAGTTCCACTTCGCGGGCGTACTGGATCCCATCTCGCTCATCATCCGCTCGTTCGCAGTCGGCATCGCGGCGGCAGGGGACTACCTCACGCACAGTTTGTTCGGCCTCTTGTACAGCACCGGCGTGGGCGCGGTGACGGCGGTGAGCGAGCCGGTTTACGAATTTCTGCGCACGCACGTGATCTCGTTCGAACAGAGGTCGTTCGTGCAGGGCACCTTCATCGGACTCCTGTTCATCGGTGTGCTCGCCTTGAACTTCGTGCGCAAACGCTTCTGGTGCCGGTTCCTCTGCCCCCTGGGCGCACTGCTGGGGCTGCTCTCGCGCTTCTCTCTCCTGAACCACAAGCTGGAGGAGGCTGCGTGCGACGACTGCAAGCTCTGTCTCACGACCTGCGCGGGGGGCGCGCGCCCGAACGCTGGAGGTGAGTGGCGGGGATCCGAGTGCGTGATGTGCATGAATTGCGAGAGCATCTGCCCGCAGCAGGCCATACGCTGGCAGTTCGGGCGCCCGAAGCCGGAATACCGCCGCACCGATCTCAAGCGGCGCTACTTGCTGGGGGCGGGCGTGGGGGGACTGGCCGGGCTCGCCATCATGCGCGTGAGCCCGGCTCGGGGACACGCCGACCCCAAGCTCATTCGCCCGCCGGGATCGGTGGAGGAGCCGGAGTTCCTGCGACGGTGCGTCAAATGCGGGGAGTGCATGAAGGTCTGTATCACGAATGGCCTGCAACCGACGCTCTTCCAAGCCGGATTCGAGGGTATCTGGTCGCCGCTCCTGGTGCCGCGCATCGGTTACTGCGAGTACAACTGTACGCTCTGCGGCCAGGTCTGTCCGACGGACGCGATCGTGGAGCTCGACCTCGAAACCAAGAAGCGCACGCGGATCGGCCAGGCGTTCATCGACTCGGGCCGGTGCCTGCCGCACGCATTCGGCCTCGATTGCATCGTGTGCGAGGAGCACTGTCCCACAGCCCCCAAGGCGATTCTGTTCGAGCACGAACTCATCGCGGATGAGGAAGGCGAACGGGAGCTCAAGCTCCCCTACATTGACCCCGAGCAGTGTATCGGGTGCGGGATTTGCGAGACGGTGTGTCCCGTCGGCGGGGAAGCGGCGGTGCGGGTGAACAGCGTGGGCGAGGATCGCTCGCCGACCAACAGATTTTTGTTGTAGGAGGAAGAAGGAGATGAACACCACCAACGACAGTCGCAGACAGTTTTTGAAGCATACGCTGGTGGGCGCCGCCGGTATGGCCGCGCTGCCTGTTTTAACCCCCGGCGAGTTGTTCGGCGCCGCCGGACAGAGCGAGGAGAAAGAGAAAAACGAGAAAAAAGAACGCGTGATCGTCAAGCGCAAGCTGGGCAAAACCGGACTCGTGCTCCCCGTCGTAAACATGGGGGTCATGAACGCGGACAACTCGGAGCTGGTGCGGGCCGCTCTGGATGCGGGCATCGTGCTCGTCGATACCGCTCACGTATACCAGCGCGGCCGGAACGAAGAGATGATCGGTGGGGTGATCAAAAGCCGCCCGCGCGATTCCTACATGATCGCCACCAAAGTGCGGGGCGACGGCCTGGACCGGAAGACGGGCGAGTTCACGGCCGAATCCAAGGCCGGTCCGTTCGTGGAGAACTTCGAAACGAGCCTCAAACGCCTCGGTGTTTCGTATGTGGAGATCCTCTACCTGCACAGCGTTGCCACCCGCCAGGCCGCGTTGTTCGAGGAATATCTGGGCGCGATGGTGAAGCTCAAGGAGCAGGGGAAGGCGCGCTTCATCGGCGTGTCCACGCACGGGAACGAGCCGGAAGTGATCCGCGCGGTCGCCGGGAGCGGCGTGCACGACGTCGTGCTCACCGCGTACAACTTCCGGCAGCCACACGTGG